>JALRDR010000630.1 GCA_023262145.1 Planctomycetaceae bacterium
GCAACAGGCAACGCTTCCCCTGCCGAGGAAAGAATGTCATTCGCGGCCTGCCCGGATGCCGTCTCCGCTACTGCACCAGTCAGGCTCTCCGGCAGCATTCCCAGCCCATTCAGGAGGCCCGCCGCCAGACCTGTACACCCCAGCATGATCCCTACGGCGATACACATTCTGCGGAACGGAAACGCCGAAGCAGCATCTCGGTTTGGGGAGCCAAATTTCTGCATGATTCGTTGCGAACGCTGCTGTGCGCGGGTTGGAGGCAAAAGAACCGGAGCCGCAGGACCGCCAGCAGCAGTGCGAATGGCCGGAGGCCGTTCTGCAGCTGCCACACCAGCCGGACCGGCAACATCCTGACGCAACTGAAACTCAGTACCACATTCCGGACGCGGACAGCGGATGCGACGACCGACATTCGACGCATCCGTCCGAAAGCGGAACCTGCAGGCTGGGCATTGGAAAGCTGGTTTCATGGAAGGAGGTCCGGCAGGCCAGAATCTTCGGCATCCTGAGGCAGGCTGACTGAGGCATCTGCGCTGATCGATGCTGGCGGGATGACTCGGCTCAACTCATGGTATTCCCTGGTGATCGGTCTCGCCATGCTGCACTCGCAACAGCACCCAATTCCCAATGTTTAGTGTCGTCAGTCCTGAGACCATAAAGACACCATTTCGGTCAAAACAACGGCAAACCAACACTGCACAAACGTTCCGTCAGTCCATTAACGGGGCAACGGCAGTGACCAGCCGTGCGAGGATTTCATGATCTGTCGGCAACGAACTGTCCAGAATCTTTCGGAGCGGAACGGGAACTTCATCCATGCGGTACGCAGTGGCTCGGCAATGAATTCCATAGACAGCAGTATGGAATCGCACTTGCGGCTGCACATCCCAGTTCAAGCCGGCCGGGTCCAGCAGAATGACGGGAATCTGCTGCAGCTGCCGTTGTGCGGCGTCAGACAACCGTGAAATCCGCTCCCCGCCGACCAGTACAACACAGTCTGCTTCACCCCGTTCAAGCAGATTCTCGGCCGAGTATTCGCCAGGACCATAACGCGGATACCCACGACTCAAACTGATACTGAACGGGTATCCCGTTTGCCAGCAAAGCACGCTGTCGGCGCCGGTCACATCACCGGGGACACGCATTCTGCGGACAACAAATCTTGTGTAATCATTCAGTTCGGTCCCCAGACGCAGCAACGCCTCCACCGCGGCATGTCCATTTCCAGCAGCAGCCAGGCGAATACCGAAGAAGATAGCCCCGAACTGACAGCCTCGCATGCGGTCGGCAAGGGCCTTGATTTCCTCTTCCGGAAGCCCGGCGAACTGTTCCGGATCGATGGGGATTCCCTTAACCAGACAGCGCAGGAGCGAAAGGACTTCGAAGTCACTTCCCCGCGGAATCTGCAGGAAGGTGTCGGCAACCGCAGCGGTTGCTGTTTCGCGGTTATCCACCACCACGACGTGGCGTCCCTGTCGTCCATTCGGAAAGTGCTGCCCGGGAGACTCCACAAACCGTTCCAGATGCCGTGGATGTGAATAAAGGGGATCACTGTTCCAGTAGATGACCAGGTCGGCCCGGTGCCGCACTTCGCCAAGAGTCGAGGTGGATTCTCCGGCAGCCTGAAACGCTAGAATACTGGGGCCATGCCCGCGTGATGCAGTGGAATCAATCACCGCGCCCAGCTTGTCAGCCAGTTCACATGCCCTGCGCTGCCCATCGGTACTGCTGCGAGACAGGCCAAAGATGAGTGGCAGACTGGACCTGTCCAGTAACGCTGCAGCATGCTGAATTGCAGCATCGATATCGACAGGCTGACCATCAATCAATGCGGCCGGGACATCCGGCTGATCACGGAGCCAGTTGAACCATTCCCGGGCCAGCGAACAGTCCGGAGTAAATTCCACGATTCGATTCGATTCCACGGTCACGGTGAGGTCATCACAGACGCAACCGCAGCGCGTACACGCAACGTTGGATATCACCCTTGTCACAGCCGGGATACTCCCTGAGCAGACGATCGCCGGATCATTGGTATTGCACGTCAGACGACTGTCAGCCTTCATCCCCTTCCGGCAATGGCTCAGGAAGCAGTGGCGTGAGCACTGCACCGAGGACAGCATAGACGCCACCCACGATTGCGGCCGCCATGGCAATTGATGGTTCTTTGCTGAGTCCCAGGTGCGGCGCCAGCGTCAGAGTGAGGAAAGCACCAGCGGTGCCCAGCACGCGCCCACCGATGTTGGCAGCAAAACTTTCCCCCGTACCACGCAGGTGAACAGGGAAAACCAGGGCGATGTAGTTGCCCCAGAAACTCATCTGACCAACCACCAGCACCCCGGCAAGGAACATGGCAAACTGGAATGTCTGCAATGTCCCGGGAGTTGCCAGATTCCCGGCTATCCACCAGTAAAGCAAGGGAATCAGCAACAGGCTGGGGATCTGAAAAATGCGGAAGAGGTTGCGGCGACTGACCACTCGGACTGCAAGTACAGCCAGCAGAATCCGGCCGATCAGTCCGCCAATTTCCTGCCATTTCTGAACTCCGGAGGTAACTCGGTCCTTCACATTCGCGGCGATCGGCTTGAATTCCTTCTCAGTGAGCTCCTGACCGGCCTCGGCCTCGCGAGCAGCCTTTTCCGCCTGTACCTGCTGCAAGGTATCAACGTGTGCACCAAGGAACTGAGGGTTCTGCTGAATCGCTCCGAATGCCAGCCCGAACGTTGTTGCAAAAACGAGCGTACTCACGATGGTCGTCTTCCTCAGTTGCGGACTGAACAGTTCCGCAACACTGGGGCGTTTCAGTGAGCCTTCATCACGTCGTTTTTGCCAGACCGGTGATTCAGGCAGGAACGGGCGGATGACCATGAGCGGAATTGCGGGGATCAGTCCCGAAATGAGCGTATATCGCCATGCTGCATGGCCCCCCTGAATCTCCGGGAAGGACTCTGCGTAGGTGCTGGCAATCTCACTCATGTACGCCACCAGAACTCCACCAGTTGAGGAAAACGCCTGGGTGTACCCCAGCACCTTTTCACGCTGGTGAGGATCCGGAAACAGCTCGGCCAGCCACGCAACCGCAGCCACAAATTCCACACAGACCCCGATAAATACGCAGCAACGGAAGAACAGCAGCATGGGCAGACTGGTGGACAGTGACCCGGCTGCGAATGCACCAAATGCGTAAAGCAGAATACTCCAGGTGAGCACACTGCGTCGCCCCAGGCGGTCTGTCAGATATCCGCCCAGCAGTCCAAACACCCCACCGGCAATCGCCGGAACAAAAAACAGTGTTCGCGCCCATTGCAGGTACATGGGGCCGCCCGGAGCCCAGTCTGCAGGTGTCCCCACGTCTGCCGGACGCAGCTCCAGAATTGCTGACTTCACAATCAGCGGCAGCATCAACAACTCGTAAATGTCAAAGGCAAAACCAATTGCGGCAATCGTACAGATCAGCCACTGGACTTTGGTCAGACGGGGTGCCGGAGGAGCAGACATAGGAGCATTTCCGGTGGAGGAAGGAACTGAAAATGAGGTGCCGTGATCGTTCGGAAGTCAGCTTCTGAAACCCGCTCTGTCGATCACAGGGGTCGTCATTCTGTGACCTTTCGAGTCGCGACGCAACCTAAGGCAGGAATTTCGCAACTGTCACAGGCTGGTCTGCCTTTCACCTTTGCTGACAGATCCCCGGACGATCACAGCATCCACAATTCATGACAACTGCTCGCTCTGATGCTGTTGAGACGGTGGACATTGGGGATGAATTGGAGTTCCTGCAGCAGTGAAAAATTCTGTTGGAACGATTTTTCCAGTCCTGCCAAACCTGAGTGCCGTTAGAGCGTCGACGGCTGTGACCACCGAACGGTTTGCAACAGATGATCCCCCAAAGCTCCGCAGCCGCCAAAGTCCAGCGGCAGAATCTGCCGGTTTTTGCCAGGTTTGTCCCACCTCGCTGCCGAAGAAGCAGATCAAGGAGTTTTCCAGACACCGTGGTCCGACTTTTCTGCGTGTGTCTGCGTCTCTTTCCCCCGGAAGAGATCGAGCGGGTTCAAGGACGAGCTTCTGCTGCATCAAATGCACGGGACCAGAAGTTCATGTACTCACAACGACCACAATTTTCATCACGATTCAGTGTCGGGGTTTCCGCGGTGCTGGCCTGCCTGGGTTTCTTCACCCAGCAGTTCGCACAGGCCGGAATTCTTGATGCTGCACTCGATGATCAGACGCCGATCTCGGTGCTGCTCTGTGAAGACGAATCGCGGCCGGAGCAGGGCAATGCGGCGGTTGCAGAGACGGCTGTTGCGCACTACGACGTGGACAATTCGCAGCATGATGGATTCTGGATCGTCAGTTCCCTGGCATCCTCACAATTGCCTGAGGCAGACCGTCCCCGATTCGCCGTCACCGTTCGTCGCTACGACTCCGGAACCGGAATGGCGGCCTCCAGTCTCAGCGATCTGCAGGCTGATATTGATCCGTCCATCCCAGTCTGCGTGATGGTTCACGGCAGTTTCATGGGGGAACGGTTTGTGAGTTCTGAAGCCATGAAGACATGGAAGTGGATGAAGCAGGGAGCTCAGGGGCGTCCGTTTCAGATGATCTACTTCCGCTGGCCGAGCGATCGTCCCCTTGGTCCACTGGTTGCAATTGATGTGGCTATTCTTGGCCGTCAAGCCAGCTGGAACGGCTTCTACCTGAACGCTTTGCTGCACTCTCTGCCTGAAAATTCCCGAATCGGCCTGATCGGACACAGCCATGGGACGCGCGTGATCGGTTCTGCTCTGCATCTGATGGGAGGTGGCAGAATTGAAGGCCTGCAGTCGCGACATCGCAAGCACGCTGATCAGCGAATTCGCACGGTCTTTGCAGCCAGCGCCATCGATCACCACTGGCTGAATCCCGGAGAAGAACTTGGCTGCGCCCTGGGACGCACCGAAGGTGTGCTGAATCTGACCAACACGCAGGACCCCGCACTGGCCGTGTTCCCGTTACGCTGCAAGGGAATCCGACGTGCCCTCGGACGCACCGGGCTGACCGAAGATGATCGGGAACAGCTGGGCAGCCTCGCCCGACGAGTCAAGGATCTGAATGTGGCGGAGCAGGTGGGTTGCCGCCACATGTGGCCTGCGTGGACCGAAGAACCAGCACTGGCAATGCGTGCCATGTCGTGGCTGATGTTCGAACAGGAATGACGGCCAGCTGCCAACCGCCAGGGAGCGGCAGTTTGCAGTGTGAAGTTGGCTGCGGGCTGTGGGTGTGGGTGCAGTCCGAAGATGGGTGGCGGGCTCAGGCAGAATCAGCGAAGCGCCGCCGTAATGTCAGCAGCGATATCAGCCGTGATGTTAACTGCACACCTGCACCCGAAGCCATGACCGCAGGTCCTGTCGAACAGCCGGAGAATTCAGGGCATCCCGAGCAGTCACTCTTCCGCTGTTGAGGAATTCCACTCGATTCGCGTTGCGTCGGCCCAGAGTTGCTCAAGGTCGTAGGCGGACCGGCCTTCTGCGGTGAATACGTGCAATACAATGTCACCGAAGTCGACAAGGATCCAGTGCCCTTCGGTTCGGTAACCTTCGATCCCGATCCGGCGATTGCCGTCTTCCCGTTTCAGCTTGCGATTGACTTCATCTGCGATCGCGTTCATCTGACGGCGGCTGGTGCCCGTCGCAATCACGAAGAAGTCCACAATGGAAGTAACAGAAGTCAGATCCAGCACCACAACGTCCTGCCCGCGGAGTTCATCGGCGATGCGTGCCGCGGTGATCGCATTGGACAGACTGCGCTGGTACAGCTGTGGCGAACGTGGCACTGCCGTCTCCGATTGGCTGGCGGCTGGCGGCTGGTGTTCCTGGGGCTGATCTGAGGTGGACATGTTGGCTGCAATCGACGTGCGGAATGGCAAAATAGCAGCATAACCGTGGCAAAGCAGACTCGCAATCTGCTCCGGCAATTAGTCTGCCGATTCTCCCTGTCAGCGATGAGCAGCGGGGGTTCAGTTGCCGTTTGCTGCAGCGTCGCGGTCTGAAATCGGCTGCCGCTGCCCTTCAGAATCCCCTTCTCGTGACTTCAGCAGGCGAAACTGTCGAGCGGCGTTGCCATCCTGTCGCTGTTCAGCTCGCCACCGCACCACCTCGTCCGGCTGGTCGGTAAAGATTCCGTCCACACCCGCATCCGTGACGAGACGATCAATGACCTGATCGGTCCTCCGCGCCCACGACGGCAGAGCATCGGTCCGCAGTGTCCACACGTGAACCTGCAGTCCGCGTGCATGCGCCCGCTCCACAATATCACTGAGCTGTTTGTCTGCTGCAGATCCCGGACCGCTCAGCAGAGCCGACAGACTGATGCCCAGTCCGTCACAGGTGGCCGCTGCGGTCTGCAGCTCCTGGGGAGTGGGTGCCTGAGAAACCAGCCACACCAGCGGCAGACGGCACCCCAGTTCCTCCCGCAGTCGCTGCAGTTCCGGCAGCGAAAAACACTGTACGAACACGCGGGAATCGGCAGCCTCGTAACCGTGCTGGGTGAGTACCTGCAGGACAGCCCGGGTGAGATCGAGCTGTCGCTCCCGGTGCGATTCCGGCTGTTTCAGTTCCACATAGATCCCTGCGCGGTGCCTTGTGGACTGGTTCAGCCCCTCAATCAACTGCAGATGTTCGGCCAGTGTGGCAATGCGAAAATTTCCCTGCTGCCGGGGAAAACGGCTCCCTGAACTCAGCCAGGGAAGCTGGGGACCGCGACGTTCGCGAATCTGCAGCTGCCGAACTTCGGTCAGCGTAAAATCGTTCACATACCAGTGGCCATCGGCCCGGCAACGCTCCGGAAACTGCTCCGCGACGTCTGACACGTAATCCAGGATCATATCGTGGAGCACCACCGGCACGCCGTCGCTGGTGAGCACACAGTCCTGCTCAATGTAGTCCGCACGCATGGCATGAGCCAGCACAGTCGCTTCCTGAGTATGCTCCGGAAGATAGCCCGAAGCCCCGCGATGCGCAATCACGATGGGGACCTCAGCTGACTGATCCCCCAGGACAACTCCCGCAGGCGCGGCATCAGAAACCTGCGCAACAGCGGGACTGCCGCACAGCATTGCCACAGGCAATAACACGACGGGGAGTATCCGCAACGACACAATCGTAACAGGCAGCGCGAATGACCGGATTCGCCGTCCCGGCAACCGCAGCAGCCATGCAGGCGAGATGTCAGCAGTGGCGAAAGCTGCAGTCATGCCTGATTGAACCTTCCAATACGACAGTGCCGGGCACGGCAAGCAGGAAACTGGTCTCGGACAGTTACTGGTTCATTCGGAGGATTCCGCAGCCAGCTGCAGTGGAATCCACAGTGAAGGATTCCACTGTGTCGGAAAGTCGCCGCCGACATCGATTGGGATCCGACCCAGCTCGCTATCTTCGATCAAAACGGAAAAACCAAGCACACCCGACTCTTCGATTTCCGAATAGCCGGCCAGCATGGAACCCGGAATCCAGACCCCCACTTCATAGCCATCATCAGTGAGATCAACACGTGTCCGGAAGACTGTTCCGCCTTTGCCGGATTCACCGCCAGCCGTCTGCAACATGTTACGAAACTCCACTCGGGGAGCACCTTCCGATTCTTCGTCCACCGGCAGAATCACCAGCGTCGAACAGAAGGATGTCGCCCGCTGAACGTCGCTGCGATGACGCGTGTTGAAGAACAGCCGCAGCAGATCGGAGCTGACCGGGTCGGACCAGCGTCCGGCAATCGGCATACTGCGGCCCTGAACTCGCACCTCAACCGCGACTCCAGCAGGATTCCAGGCCATGCGAATTCGTGGTGCAGGCGTTGCGTTCAGCCTTGCCGGGACGAATAACGTGTCGGCAGCCAGCAACGTCGGCAGCTTCCGGGAACTGCCAGGAAGTGCATCGCGGCGCGGAATCGACAGCGAGTATTCGAAAAGAAATGATGGCGGTATGAACTGATCCATGCGCTCTTTGCCTCACCCTTTTTTCAGTCTGCATTCCCGGCGTACTTTGGTTCGAGCAGCGATCGATCATCGCCCGTCCAGCCACAGTTCAGAACAACAGTTCCCGCCCGCAGGTTGTGCCTGATTCGCGCGAGCCTGAATTCAGTCGCCCACCGACTCGCGGGCTTTTGCCAGCGCCGCTTCCAGTCGTGAGATCACTCGCTGCTGCCCCAGCAGTTCCAGCGTCCCGAAGAGATCCGGCCCCTGGCCCTTTCCGGTCACACAGACCCGCAGCGCCGGAAACAGATCCCCGGGCCGCAGCGAGTGCTGTTCGAGGAAATCATTGAGCAGCGTTGAGAGTGCGTCTGCCCGGAAGTCCGACTGCTGCAGCTGCGGCAGTAACTGAGCCAGATGCGCAACCGTATCCGTTCTCTTCAGCACACGTTTGTCGAATGTCTTCTCGTCAGTCGGATAGTTGTCGTCACTCACAAACAACTCCCGGAAAGAAAGGATATCCCCGAACAGCCGCAGGCGATCACCAGCCAGGGCAATGACAGCAGCCGTGAGCTGCCTGGCGCCGGCAGCTTCAGGGTCCTCAATGAGCCCGCTCTGGTGCAGAAACCGCAGGCAGCCGGTAACACGATCTTCCTCCGGCAACTGCGCGATCCAGTGCGCCTGAAAGTTGAGCAGTCGATCCGGATCGAGCCCGGCAGGGCTGCGAATCACACGATCCAGCGTGAAGCTCTGAATCATCTCCGCCAGCGAAAACAGCTCCGTGTGATCATCCAGTGACCAGCCGGTGCGGACCAGTCCGTTCAGCACTCCGGCAGGAGTAAATCCGACCTGTTCATACCAGGCAACCATGACCGGTGAGAGAGCATCGGCGGTTGCATCCAGGCCAATTTGACCAAGAATCTGGTCACCGATCTCAAACAATCGGCTGAACTGCGGATTCTTACGGTACTTGTCGATTCTGCGTTTGCTGATCTTCTCTCGCCCGCCCGGTGCGGCAACGAAGGGAATATGTGCCCACTGCGGAGGCGTCTGGCCGAGTGCCTCGTGAATCAGGACCTGAATCGGCGTATTCGAAAGGTGCTCCTCCGCTCGAATCACATGCGAAATCTGCATTGCAGAATCGTCAACAGCCGTGGCAAAGTTGTACAGCGGTGAACCATCGTTGCGAGCAATCACCGGGTCCGGCATCAGCGCACAGTCCCAGGTAACTTCCCCGCGGACATGATCGTTGATCGTAACGAGCCGATCGCGCGGCACCAGCAACCGCACGACATGCGGAGTTCCTGCAGCCAGTTGCTCGGCAATCTGTTCTGCAGAGAGCAGCAGTGAAATACGGCTGCTGACGAATGTCTGCTGACTGCGTTCCGCTGCTTCGCGCTGCGCCTGAGTCTCCTCAGCAGGCTCAAAGTCACGATAGGCATTTCCGCTGTCCAGCAACCGCTGCAGCGCGACATCGTAGAAGGATCGTCGTTCTGACTGAAAGCTGGGGCCGTATGGCCCCTCACACTCCGGACCTTCATCCCAGTCCAGCCCCAGCCAGCGAAATGCTGCAAGGATCGGGCCCAGTGCTTCGGACATGTTTCGCTGCTGGTCGGTATCATCGATTCGCAGCACAAACGAGCCATTGTTATGTCGCGCCCAAAGCCAGTTGAAAAGCGCTGTCCGCATACCTCCAATGTGCATATAACCTGTGGGGCTGGGAGCAAATCGTGTGCGAACTGTCATGTGCTGATCCATCTGGTTGCGGGACATGGCCGCAGCGGGAGCGGCCTGTCGTGGTGTTGACCGTCACCGATTTTGCCATGCATGTTCCGTGCTGCATGCTGGTGCTCCGGTGCGGACATCGAATCCTACCGCTGGCTGCGGCAGCATCAACCGACAATGATCAATCGCCCCGCTGACTGCCGAACATGCGAAACGAATTCCCTGCCCGCCGCCCTCTTTTTCTGGCTCAGCCCTGCAACGGTGCCACCCGATGACCACTCCGCAATGGATGCAACTGCAGGATGATTCGCGGTTGCTGACGATTCCCGCATTTCTTTCCACACAGGAATCAGCCGGCCTGCTGAAAACGCTGCAGGAGCATTGTCGATGGGAACAGAAACCTGCTGTGTTCGGCCATCTGCAGCCCCGC
Organism: Planctomycetaceae bacterium; assembly: GCA_023262145.1. Classification (GTDB taxonomy): domain Bacteria; phylum Planctomycetota; class Planctomycetia; order Planctomycetales; family Planctomycetaceae; genus SXXK01. The sequence goes on from JALRDR010000630.1 coordinate 10,095, forward strand.
CTGACCGCAGCCTGCGGTGATCCGGGACTGACCTACCGCTATTCCCGCACCCAGCACCAGGCCGATCCATGGCTCCCACAGCTGCTGGAAATTCGAGAGCGCCTGCAGCAGATCTGCGGGCGTTACAACTTCTGCCTGCTGAACCGATACCGAAATGGACAGGACAGCATGGGCTGGCATGCTGACGATGAACCGGAAATGGGACCGGTGATTGCTTCACTTTCAGTGGGTGCTGCACGACGGTTCCGCCTGCGTCACAACAGCACCCGGGAAATCATCAACATCAACATCTCTTCCGGAATGCTGCTCATCATGGCCGGAAAAATGCAGCAGTACTGGCAGCACGAGCTGCCCCGCGCAAAGACGGTATTTGAAGAACGAATCAATCTGACGTTTCGAGAAGTGATTCAGAATCCCTGAGAACACTGCGGAATCTGCAGTTGCAATACGACTGCAACTGCGGAAGACTGCCGTGCACTGGGAATTCCGTTCGCACGCTTACAACTGAAACGAAGCACCGATGACCGGGAAGTTACTGGATCGTGAAGAATACGTGGAACAGGAGTACTTCTTCCGCGTCTATCGGGAGCGGTTGCTGGAAGGTGTCCCCTCACAGGAAATTCTGCAGACAGTTCACGAAGAAATCCTCGCCACCACAAGACTGCCCATGGCGATCGATTTCATGCGCGCCGAAATCCTGCACAGTGGTCGCATCTGCAACGCCATGGAACGCCTGGGGCACTACTTTACGCCCTTTCAGTCCTTTGTGATGCGCCGCTGCGAAGATGAGGAAGCACGCTTCGAGCAGATTACTGCACTCCGAATTCTGGAACTGGAAGCTCGCTACAGAATCGACGCTCCCCGTCCAGCCGGACTGTTCATCTATCAGCTCGAATGCGTCGCTCGAAACCGCCTGGGCTATACCGACGGTCTGCGGGCAATCGCCGAAGATCCTCTCTATCCCACAGAATGGCGACGCTGGATTCTGCGGATGCGCGGGGACCTTGGCACACTTGAACTCGGCGATCTCATCTATCGTGTTTCTGAACACGCTGACCACCGACCACGAAGCATGCGCCCAGGACCAGATGCCCCTGCTGCAGACAATCCCGAGAAGACCAGCTCTGCACTCTTCGGGGAACAGGAAGGCCGCATCGCAAAAGCGAACATCGGCCGTGATCCGCTCTTTCTGTTTGCCGCCCTGCAGCGTCACCTGAACTACCCGTCTGTGCCTCGCCTGAAAGCCACTGACACCGATCAGAAGCTCCCCGGATTTCTGGAGCTGCGGCTGCAGAGAATTGAGCAGAAGCTGAAAGTGATGGAAATGGAGACCAGGGGTGGCATCGATCTGAGCCGGTTTTATCGCAAATCCGACCAACCACCGGATTTCTCACAGCAGGACCTGCCACGCAGTTGAGGGACTGGCGATTGTCAGCCGGCCGACTCAGCACTCATCTCGTGGCCCACTTCCACCCGCCACAGGATCACCCTGTAAACCGGCCCCTGTAAACCGGCCAGGATCTGATCCTCCGGTCGGACAATCAGCGGACACCGTCCGCTGTCGATTCAATCAGGCCCCGCCGTGCACAGGCCACTCAGACACACGTCCGGGATGCATCAGCCGTAAATCCGGCGGCCGTTGGCTGAGCCTTCTGTATGACAGGATGAGCCGGACGCCTGCGCCAGCGCTTTCTGGTACAGAAGTGTGCCGGCCTGTGTGGGGTAAGTACCTGTGACACAGGCCTGGCAAAGTGAGGATTCAGGCAGCCCGACGCAGTCAGCAAGCGCATCAACCGGAAGATATCGCAGGCTGTCAGCACCGATCTCTTTGGCCATCCGCTGCTGCTCCTCTTCACTGATGATCGTCCCGTCCATGAAACCCGGGGCGAACAGTTCGCTCACAGTGGACATGTCGATCCCGTAAAAACAGGGAGCGATAATGGGGGGGCAGGCGATCCGCACATGGATTTCGCTGGCCCTGCCGCGGCTGCGCAGCAGCATGAGCAGTTCCTTGAGCGTTGTGGCGCGAAC
>JALRDR010000716.1 GCA_023262145.1 Planctomycetaceae bacterium
GGATCACGCAACGAATCGCTGGCGTTTTTTCCCGGCATCTGCTTCACTGAGTGCATGCACTCTGCGGCAGCCTACGGCCCACACGTGGCTGCTGTGGAGATCGATCACAACAGCCTGTCCGTGATGACCGTCACAATGACCGACGAGGAAATGCAGCAGGCTATCGACGATCAAGAATGGCCCTGCGACCGACAACGAGACATCGATGCCGCTATCGCTGCAGGTTACAACGCTGTCCAATTTCACGACTGCGATGAGCGCGGCCAAACACATAACTGCATCCGGATCCTCACACAAGCTGCATGGGATGCAGCTGTGAAAACACGCTGAATACAGGAGATAACCAATGTTCGACGAACTCGAAAAAAACATCGCCGCCAGCAACGCAAAAATCGACCAAGTCAGCGGAAGCCTGAGGGAGATGCTGACCAATCTCTACTCCGCCGGTCTGGGTGACGTGGTGGTCGAGGGATGCTCGAAGAACATTACAGAACTCATGCTGTCGGAAAACTTAGTCCATCGACTTATCGGATCATTTGCTTTCCTGGGCATGACTCGCTCACTGACCAGCGTTGCAGAGACCTTCATTGCTGATCAGCCGGAGGACATACTGTGAAATACTACAACATGACCCCACAGCCACTCAGGTTCTTCGATCACCATGACGAACCTGCTGGCCTGATCATGCCGTCAGGTCACACTGTCTGTGTCCGCAATAGACTCCGCACTGCTGAACACAGACTGAACTTCCTCGGTGGTTTGAGTTTCTCAAAACCCACACGGGTTGTTACGACACACCGACGTTTTTTGGAAATTACCGGGACCCCTCCAATCCCGCTCTACCAAAGCAATTACAATTCGTCGACCAGAGAAATTGTCCTCACGGAAAATGATGAAAACAGAATTGTTTCCCGCTACCCGCCAGCCCGAGACTATGACACCCTCTACATTGTGACCCCCGACGTGCTCGAGTTTATGCCCGCCGACCGGGACGACTTCTGCACGCCTGATATGCCGATCTACGACATCAATAACAACCTCATGGGATACCGTGGCCTGAGAGTGAGAGGATAACCACCATGCACAGATCAATCACACCAGAACGAATCCTGGACGCCGTCAATGCCGACGACAACCTCGGATTCTGTACCGCCTGCGGAGACGACGCATCCAACGTCGAACCCGATGCACGCGAATACAAATGCCACAGCTGCGGCGAGTTTGCCGTCCACGGCGCTGAAGAACTTCTGTTCCACGTCAACGACGACTAACCTTCCCGCTGCAACGCCAACGCTTGCGGCTCAGACGCAACGGACTGTTCGGGTCTCGCGCGGCCTTCGGGTGATCCTTCATCTGTCCATAACTCCGTGCACAATACGCATCGCCCTTGGCCGTCCCCGGTCGGACCTTGGCACCCTTCTGACCGTACGATATTTTTTTACCACTCGCTGTTCGCTTCACTTTCGCTTTGCCCTTGGCCGGGCCGCTCCGACGTGCCATAACTCAATCCTCCCTGATAAACGGATAACACGACCATGACACATCTTGACCCCGATCGCATGCTCCTGCAATCCCACATTGATCAGCTGCACACACAGTGTCGAGAGATGCTGCAGTCGCTCAATGACGATCAACGCAACCATCTCTACGATCGCATCTGCAACCTGCAGGAACGCAATAAAATGTTGCCCCACGCCATCGGCCTGCTGGCACACACGGCGTTCATTGGCACCACACTGCACGTCGCCAAACTGACTGAGGACGAGCAGGAGCAACAACCCTCGCCCCTCGATCTGGCGTCCGCAGAATTTACCACAGAGAAAACCCTGGAGTACCTGCAGGGACACCAACCGGACTCCGACGTACCCGACGATGTTACCAGCCACCAGTTTGCCCAGTGGCTCACCAACCGCATGCGACACGCATTCTGCAAGGGCGTAATCACCGAACGATTTGGGAGTGATGAGTGATGAGTGACGCAGAAGAACATAAGAAACAACTCGAAATCACAACCAAGATCTCACACTTGGCCACCGGACAACTGGTCGGAAATAAGTTCACAGCCAGACTCAATGAACAAATCGAAATGGAAACGCCGGAGTGCCGGATCAAAATGAT
>JALRDR010000795.1 GCA_023262145.1 Planctomycetaceae bacterium
GACAACATTCAACAGCCTTTTCCATGCCCATTACAAAAAAAGCCGTGGAAAGAGCGTCTGCTACAGCAGCTGAATCGGCAAATACAGTCACGGACAGCATTCCTTTCACCGGCCAGCCAGTCTGCGGGTCCAGGATGTGCCCCATGCGTTCGCCGGCGTGCCGAAAGAACTGAATGTTGGATCCGGATGTTCCCATTGCCTGATTCTTCAGCAGAACCGTTGCCATTCGCTTTTCCGTTAACAGGGGATTTCCGAGCCCTACCGGCCACCCGGAGTACTCAGCGTGCCCTCCGAATGCAAGCAGACTGCTGTGTCCCCCATGCAACAGAAAACCACGCTCAGGTTCGCCGTGTTCCCGCAGCCAAAGGCCTGCCTGATCCAGTGCATACCCTTTGCCAATGGCACCGGGATCCAACTGCAGACCACGGCGGAGAAAAGAAATTGACTGTTGTTCAGCATTGAGCTGGACATGCTGAAATCCACTGCATGACAACGCCCTGTCTATTTCAGACTGCTCTGGAATTCGCCCTTGTTTTCGCGCCAATCTCCAGATGTTGTTCAGTGCTCCTGCCGCAGGGTCAAAACCGTGCTGTGTCTGCTCCCACAACTCCGCGCACTGCTGCAATAATTCAAAGAAATCTCCCCGCACTCGATATGCTGATTCAGCAGCCTCGCGATTAATGCGGGAAATCTCACTGGCGGCCCGATAAGGACTCAACCAGCCTTCGATCTCCCCGATCAGGTCCAGCGACTGCCCAGCCGCTTCCACGTCGATCGATTCTGAAGGATTCATGATCACGGCGAAATCACACGCCATCGCACGGGCAGAAAGCCGGACTGTACTCCTCCCGACTGGTACATCGGGAACTACCGATCGCCCAGTGTCAGGCCCCGGAACTGTTCGCGGCTGGAATTTTGCCAACAGATCACGGCGCGATGTTTTTGCTGGATCTGAATACTGATTCATCCCCGACTGCCTTAACGAAATCGCTCATCCTGGAATTCCAAAGCGCCGCGAACGGCTGTCCGGCAGCCCGCACAACTTGAATTTCGTGAAAAAAAGCCCACTTCACGACGCAAAATGCCGTAGAAAACCAGGAGAACCTCCAGCCAATGATTCCTCTGGTAACTCCTGATACCGGGACCCAACTGCCCGGCTGAAGTGTCCTCACCAACGGTGTTCCGGTCAAACCAACTACAGATTCAGATTCAAATCAGGGTCTTCAGGGCCTTTTCTGCCTCAGCGTCAGCAATTGATTTCAAATCAGAAAAGTCCGCAGGGCCGACCTTTTTCCTGCCGCTCTCGCTGTATCCTCTGCCAGCAGAGGCGGTTTTCCCCGAAGACTGCTCCGTTACTGCACTGTTATTGCACTGTTATTGCACTGTTATTGCTCATTACTTCTACGAACCACTCACTCGCTGCTCAAATTCGGGCATGCGGTGAGTTTCGAACAACCGGACTACCTGTATGGAAATCAGACCGCTGCCCTGCAGCCACTTCGCGTCAGCAGCCTGGCATTCTCTGATCGTTTTCGGACGGGACAGGGCAACTTTATCAAAGCGTCAGTGCCAGGAAACTCGCTGAGAACAGCGGTCGACAAATCCCCAGGCCAACTTAAATCTGCATCTTCAGAAAACAGATCACATGTCATCCAAATCCACACCAAAACGATCTTCTGCTCCCCGCGTCGCCACTGGCATGCCCTGGTGGATCTGGGCGTCAGTGATTCTGTTCGGTCTGCTGCTGCTTATTTCCGTGGTCCGCAACTTGATTCCGGCGGATCCGCATCAGCTTTATGCAGAAGCGGAACAGGCTATTCAGCAGCAGCAGCCCGCAGTGGTTCAGGAACGCATTGAGAAACTGCGTGCATTCCCGGATTTCTCCGGCCAGGTGGCGTATCTGGAGGCGGTGATCTTTCTGGGGCGGAACATGCCATTGAAAGCCATCCCTCTGCTGCTGCAGGCTGCAAAAACCGAAGACATTCGCGGGCAGGCAATGATGTATCTGGGTCGCGCCTACGGACGCTCCGGGCAACTACCTGAAGCCATCGCGTCGCTCAAGTCCGTTCTTGAAGATCCCCAGAACGGTGACCGTTCACGTAGCATTCTCGCCGGGATGCTGAGTTCTGTGCAGGCTTACGATGAAGCCCTCGAACACCTCAATTTCCTCATCGATCGCAAGGTGGACCTGGCCCGGACGCTCGCGCTGCGTGCGGAAATCTACCTCGACACGCACCGTTTCAAGGAGGCGGCAGCAGATCTGGCCGAATCGATTGCTGCCAATGAAGACGACCCGACGAACAGTGCAAAAACCCTGAAAATGCTGCGTGCCAGAACAATGGTCAACGACTTCAGTGATACCGGCGGTATTGAAGATCGACTCGACAATCCAGTCTCGCAGAATCACTTCAAAGCCCTGAGATACCTCTCCGAAGGAAAGCTGGACGATGCGCAGCGATCACTCGAACAGGCAATCATGGAAGGGGCAGACACGCCGATGCTCTCCGGTGTCTTCGGAAAAATCACCGCTGCGCGCAACAATTCGCAACTGGCCCTCGACAGTCTTCCCCGAGTTTACACAGCGTGCGTGACAACACCTCGAGATGCCGATCTGCTCAGGACAATGCAAACACTGGCGATGCAGGCCGGGCAGGAAGAACTGGCTGCGAAATGTGCTGAAAACATCGACGGCCTCGATGCCATTCGCAAGCGGATGTTCGAACAACTGCAGCTGGTTGCCCCGAACTATGATGACGTAGAGGGCAGACTGGTTCTTGCTGACCTCGCACTCGAATGCGGCGAAAGTGATTTCGCAGATCGAGTTTTTCAGGGGCTGGTGCTGTTCTTCACCGAGCACGAAGCTGCCATCAGGGAACGTCGAGCCAGCTTTGAAACTCGCCGCCTGCCGCTGGTGCCTCTGCCGACTCCCCCGGGGTTCAACGTTTCCGTCGAGAGTCTGACCAACGACAGTGCACCTGCTGAATCAACAGCTGCACCGCAGGAGTAATCTGCACATCGGCGGCTGCTCACGTGTTCCGCTCACCGGTAGCCATTTCCGGGCACCGGTCACCACAGAACAGGCTCCCCAACGATGCCAGAAATGCACTCGACCAACCGTGCCGATCAGTTATAGCTGCCGTCCTGCAGACTGCACAGCAGTGCCTCGATGCCACCGCATGGCACACTGCTGGCCGGCAGACAAGCACCGCACCGCTTCGCCCTTGCGTCCGGCTCCAGCAACTTCAACGCCCCGAAGCAGTCAACGGCCTCAGAAAAATCTTCCCGCTGCATGTGAATCACCGCCTGCAGCAGTAATCCTCGAGCAATCGTACGGGGTGAATTCTGCAGCAGCTCACCACAGCTGACAACCTCTTCGGCCTGCATCAGACAGTCGAGGGCATCGCCGAACCTGCGGTTCTTGATCGCCAGAATTCCATTTACCAGCAGAGCAAAGTGAATTGCCAGGGCAAGGTCAGGGCGGTCCGAAGCCCCTGTGCGCACCTGCGCAGTTGACTTCAGAATCTGGCCCAGAAACGCCTGACAGCCCCCGACATCGCCGGACAGCAGTCGCACTCGAGCAAGCAGCAGCCAATCCCACGGCAACAGGCCGGAACTTCCAGTGAAATCCAGATCACGAATTGCCCGCTGGAGAATTCGGTCGGCCTCAATGATCAGGTTGTCGCTGAGCAGGCGTCCGACAATCCCATGCGGATCAAGCACGGAGTGCTCTGCGAAGAGCTCGGCGATGTCAGAAAAAGAATCCGTCGCGAACTCCGGATCTGCCGACAGGATCGCCGCAGGCTGCTGCAATTCACACCTGCAGATTCCGCCACGTACCAGCCACGTCACCGTGTCAGAAATACTTTGGTTTCGCAGTTGCTCAGTCAGATGGGAAAGCGCCATGCAAGTCGCACCAGGACCATCACAAAGGGTCTTCAACAAACT
>JALRDR010000838.1 GCA_023262145.1 Planctomycetaceae bacterium
GTGTCGGGAAACTGCAGTGGAGAGCTGAAGGTCAGGAGCGGTTTCCTGAGACCGGGCAGACACTGAATTTTGCAGTTGAGGGGGCTGAATGGCAGGAGATCCAGGTCGCCGTCAACGAACCTGGAAAGGTGATTCATCTGCGGGTGATCCTGCCAGAGAAGTCCGAGGCTGTAGAGATTGACTGGCTTGAAGTCTCTGGCAAACAGGGCGGCAAGGTTGGGGGGCAACGTTGGGACTTCCAGAAGGCAGCCGGGGGCCCTTCTGACTCTGAGTAATTCCTGTATTCATGTGATGCATGAGTCCATGAGTGCCGTGTTCTGTCGCGGCGGCCCTGTCGCTGTGAGGGCTGTGCTGGTACGCAGAAGGAGTAAGCTATGCATGCTGACCTGCGAGTAACTGCAGCAACGCTTTTCAGACGATCGCCGTTTCGTCGTCGACGATGTCCGAACAGATCCGCGATCTGCGGACCGGCAGAGCTCCACGAACAGCGGCTTGTCCTGGCCGTACCCACGCTGGACGTGATTTCGGACATCGTTGTGTCGCAGGATGCCTCCGAACAGTCCGTATCCTTGACCGGAATTACTGACGGAGACAACGCGAGTCAGCCCATACGGATCACGGGGACCAGCAGCGATCTGACCGTCGTTCCGCATCCTGCCGTCAGCTACGACTCACCAGGCAGCAGCGGGACTCTGTTTTTTGCACCAGCTCCGGGGGCCAGTGGGTCGGTATCGGTGACTGTGAACGTTGAAGATGGAGGTCAGGATAACAACCTGCAGACACCGGCTGACAACGAATACACGACTCGTGTCTTTCGGATCAACGTGCATGCCCGGGTTACTGGAATCGGGGTCGCGGGGGACAGTCTCAGTGACGAATACCTGCACGAGTCCTACAACTATGCGAACAACTGGATGCAGCTGCTGGCTGCAGAGCGCAACCTGAACTTTGGTGCTCAGAATGATACCGTCAGCGGCAATGCAGATGACCGTGGGGAACCGCGTCGCGAGGGTGGTTTCGAATTCAACTGGGCGCGGTCGGGGGCCAATTCAGCGACGCTGCTGAACCAGCAGCAGCACACATCACTGGCAAATCAGATTGCTGCCGGCGATGTGTCTCATGTGGTTCTGGCAGTAGGCCAGAATGATTTCCAGCCGGGAATTGGTTCACCTTACTGGCAGATTTATTTTGGTTTCTGGAGTCAGGGGCGGATTGAACAGCACATCAGTTCAGTGCTGGAGAATATTACGACTGCGGTTGAAACACTGCAGAGGGGCAATGTGCGGCTGGTCCTGTCGAACATCGTCGACTATGGAATCGCGCCGGCGACGCAGGAATTCTTCACCAGTGCATCACGACGGCAGCTGGTATCCGAAGTGATCGATACGCTGAATGATCGTATTCTGGCGGCGGCTGATGACTGGCTGACTCCCGTGGTGGATATGAATGCGCTCACGAAGAAGCTGCTCTCAGGCAACTCCATCATGCTCGGCGGCAATACATTTTCGCGTTCGGCGGGTGTGGCTGTGAGTAATCTGTTTGTTGCGGATGGTGCTCATCCACATACGGTCAGCAGCAGCGTTCTGGCCAACGGGTTTCTGGCGGGATTCCACTATGGCTATGCAGACTGGATTGCTCCGCTTTCGGAACAGGAGGTGGTTGAGTCAATCGGACTGAGTTTTGTGCAGAATTCATTCAATCTGGATTACCAGCCGTATGTCCAGGTCCCGATGAACGACGCACCGACTCTGGATGCGATTGGTGATGTGACTGTCCTGGAAGATGCTGGTGAACAGATACTTGAACTGACGGGGATCAGTGCCGGTGGAAATGAAATTCAGCCGTTGCGTTTATCCGTCAGCAGCGACAACCCGGGGCTGATATCGGACCCTCTCCTGGAGTACACCTCCGCCGAGTCGACGGGTCGCCTGCGTTTCACTCCGCAGTCAGCTCGAAATGGTACGGCCACAATCACAGTGACCGTTCAGGATGGCGGAGTGGACCGTGATTTTCTGACTCTTGCTGACAACGCATCGTGGACACGCAGCTTTATTGTACACGTTACTCCCACTCGTCCGACCATCACAGCGCCAGGAGCGACAACGGTTCTTCAGCGCCCGCGGCTTGAATGGACCGCGGTCCCTGATGCCGTATGGTACCAGATCTGGATCGGTAACAGCACAACGGGGGTAAACCCATACCTGCAAGGAGAATCAACAACAACAGTTTTCGATGTGCCGCAGGACCTTGGAATCGGCCGGATGGATTTGTGGGTTCGCGGTGTTCGTGGGGATGGCACGTTCCTGCCGTGGACGAAGATGCATCGATTCCGCGTGGTGACTCCGCCCGTCGTTAACCAGATGCCTGTTCGGCAGGAAACTCCACGTCCGCAGTTCACATGGCCGAAGGTAAGTGGTGCAGTGGCCTACGACGTCTGGGTGAATAATATTTCAACAGGTGAGAACGCAATTGTGCGGGCACGCGTGACGCAACCGGAATGGACTCCGGAAACTGACCTTCCCATGTCTCGCTATCGGTTCTGGGTGCGTGGAGAAGCCGCAGACGGGGGACTCGGCAACTGGAGTGTACGCACGAGCGTCTATACGGTTCCTGCACCGCAGCTGATCACGCCCATTCAGCCGACATTCGATCGGATGCCGCAATTTGACTGGAGTGACGTCAGCGGCGCCAGCAGCTACGGACTGTTTGTACGTTCCCTTGTGAACGGTGCTGTTGTGGTTGATATTGCCGGGCTTCCGGAGAGCCAGTGGACACTGAGTGGGCCTGGTGCAGAGCTTTCGGACGGGCGCTATGCCTGGTGGGCCATTGCGGAATCCAACGTGGCCGGTTTTCGCAGCGCGTGGAGTCAACGCCAGGAATTCTACATCGGGGGGCAGACAAGTATTACCGGTCCTCAGACACCACTGAGCACTGCGACTCCATTGATTGAGTGGCTGCCAGTAAGCGGAGTGGCCCGCTATGTGCTGCAGGTGAATGGAGAAGTTGAGGGAAGTCGGCTGATCTATCTGGATGATCTGACATCAACATCCTTTCAGGTGACGGTGCCCCTCGTGAATGGCCGCAATTATCGTGCCTGGGTCCAGGCGATCAGCGTAGTCGGAGAAGCTGCTCCGTGGTCAAAGCCATATGATTTCACCGTAGCGGCAATCAATCGGCTGCCTGGTGTCGACGAAAGTCTGTATGAACTGGCTGCCGGACAGATGCCTGAAGCATTGCCGTCTGATCGCGCTGAGCCGGGATGCCGGGTAATGATGCTGCCGCAGCAGGTTTCGTCGGTGGACGGCCCTTTTGAGGCGGTTGTGGACATTGCTGGCTGGTGTTATCGTGAGACAGCGACATTTCTCGTCGAGTTTCCTGCACCGCTATCAGTGTTGGACGACATGGCAACAGATTGCTGGTTTGCGGAAAACGCGGCGGCATTGGAGTTGTGATTGCCGCCGCCGCAGGAACTCATGGCCGATCCGGTTTCCGGCGGCGGTGCTCTGGGCAGGTCAGGAGATGAATTGCCGGATCGGTCCCGTCTGTGCCAGTTTCCGCCGAGACATCTCAAGATCCAGATCGCCGTAATGTTCGATCGGATTTCCGCTGATATTCAGCAGTGTGGTGTACCAGTTGCTGAGAGTCTGATGTCCCTCGGTCGCGTGGACCGGAAGACGGATAAAGCGACCGGCGATATCGAGTTTCGAGTTTCGGCCGGTGAGT
>JALRDR010000929.1 GCA_023262145.1 Planctomycetaceae bacterium
GCTCACCGAGGAGAGACGGTTGCTGCCTACCGCGACAAGTACCCGGAGATGTTTGAGTATGCGAGCAGTGTGATCAGCGTATCCCGCACAATGACAGCGGCTTTGCAGTCGCTTGGAGCTTCAGCGGAAAAGATTGTTGAGAATCCGTATGGGGTGCGTGAGTGTTTTTTTGACGTGAAACCTGACTACGAGGATGTCCTGATCTCGGTGGGGCGTTTTGCTGACATCAAGTCCCCGGCCTTGACAATCAATGCCTTTCGGATGGCTTTGGATGTGCACCCGAACGCCACTCTGCTGATGGTGGGTGATGGTCCGCTTCTTGAATGCTGCCGGGCGTTAGTGCGAAGCTGCGGAATGGCGGAGCGCGTGCAGTTTCTGGGAGCGCTGCAGCATCGTGAGTTCATTCCGCTGATGCAGAGAGCCAGAGCTTTTGTGCAGCATTCCGTAACCACTCACTGTGGAGATTCCGAAGGGACCCCCAACTCAGTGCTGGAAGCGCAGGCTGCCGGGCTGCCGGTGATTTCGACGCGACATGCGGGAATCAAAGAGGCGGTTGTAGATGGCTGCACCGGACTGCTTTGTGACGAGTACGATGTTCGTGGGATGAGCAGATCGATGATTGAACTGCTCAATGACAAAGATCGTGCTGTGAGGATGGGCGTGGATGCGAGAACTCATGTTCGGGCGAATTATTCGATGGAACGGTATCTGGGCACGATTGAAGGCTTGATCGAGAAGGCTCGGCATTCAATCAGATAAGCGGAAAAGTAGAACTCATGGTGGCAATTCTTGGCATTTCAGCATTTTACCATGACAGTGCTGCAGCGCTTCTGATCGACGGTACTGTCGTCGCTGCTGCTCAGGAAGAGCGTTTCACTCGCAAGAAACACGATCCGGCATTCCCTGGCAATGCAGTGGAGTTTTGTCTTCACCGGGCAGGGATTGGGGTGAGTGAGCTGGATTATGTGGTGTTTTACGAGAAGCCTCTGGTGAAGTTTGAGCGACTACTGGAGACTTACCTCGCATTTGCTCCGAGAGGGTTTCGCAGTTTTGCGATGGCCATACCAGTGTGGCTCCGCGAGAAGCTTTATCAGAACCGGGAGTTACGGAAGCGCCTTGCGGGGGCAGATCGAGCAAAGTTTCTGTTTACGGAGCACCATGAGAGCCATGCTGCGAGCGCATTCTTTCCATGTCCATTTGATGAGGCAGCCATCCTGACGCTCGACGGTGTGGGGGAGTGGGCCACTACGACGTGGGGAACAGGGCGGCAGAACAAAATAGAGCTGCACCAGGAGATCAGATTTCCACACTCACTGGGACTGCTGTATTCAGCGGTTACTTACCATTGCGGTTTCAGGGTGAACAGCGGTGAATACAAGTTGATGGGGCTGGCACCATATGGAAAGCCGGTCTACGCGGAGGCTATTCGCAAACACCTGATTAACATCCGGGAAGACGGCAGTTTCTGGATGGACATGAAGTACTTCAATTACTGTCAGGGCCTGACGATGACAAATCGTCACTTCAGTGATCTGGTCGGATTTTCTCCTCGTCAGGCAGAAGCGGAGCTTCGCCAGTGTCATATGGATCTGGCCGCCAGTGTGCAGTTGGTCACGGAGGAGATCGTTCTGGCAATCTCCAGACATGTTCAAGCTCAGACCGGCCTTCGCAATCTCGTATTGGCTGGTGGGGTGGCACTGAACTGTGTCGCCAACGGCAGATTGCTCCGAGAGGGGCCATTTGACGACGTATGGGTGCAGCCCGCTTCCGGCGATGCTGGTGGAGCAATTGGCGCGGCGTTGTTCACATGGCACCAATTACTGAACAGGCCTCGAGAATCACGGGATATCGATTCACAATCAGGAAGCCTGCTTGGTCCGGAGTACTCCGCAGCGGAGATTGAAGGGTTCCTGCAGCGTGCAGGAGCGAAGTATTCCTGTCACGAGACTGAAGAAGCCCTGCTGTCTCATGTCTCAGAACTGCTGGCGGAGGAGCGGGTGGTTGGCTGGTTTCAGGGACGCATGGAGTACGGTCCGCGTGCTCTGGGGGCACGAAGTATCATCGGTGACCCGCGATCCCCTCGAATGCAGTCAGTGATGAATCTGAAGATCAAGTATCGGGAAAGTTTTCGGCCATTCGCACCGATTGTGCTGCGTGAGGAGGCTGGCAAGTGGTTTGATATTTCAGATTCCCATGAAAGCCCGTATATGCTTGTCGTGGCAGATGTGCTTGACGAGCGGCGCGTGCCACTTGATTCAAAGCAGCAGGCAGTCATGACGGAAGCGACTGATCTTAGAGAACGTGTCAATGTACCCAGATCGGTAATTCCTGCGGTCACCCATGTCGATTATTCGGCACGGTTGTAGACTGTAGATCGAGTCAGAAACCCTCGCCTCCATGGACTGCTCACCCAGTTTCACAACCAGACGGGTTGCCCGGTGCTGGTGAATACAAGTTTCAATGTGCGTGGAGAACCGATTGTCTCCAGTCCTGAAGACGCCTATCGTTGCTTTCTCACAACAGAAATGGACGTACTGGTGCTTGGCAATTTCGTCCTTTTGAAGGACGACAATCGAGATGCCATCAGCGAAGAAGATCGGCAACGTCATATCGAAAGCTTTGCGCTTGATTAGAGATCTCAATTCAGCCTGGTCAACTCTGGCAGTATGGAATTGTAATGAAGATCAACTTTCATCCGGACGACCGAATGCTGCGGCAGTTCGGGCTATTATGCGTGCTCTTCTTCGGTGGACTTTGTGCAGCGCGAATGTCCGGCGGTATTGATAACGTGTGCGTCCTGACAGGAGTGATCGCAGCAGTTGCG
>JALRDR010000937.1 GCA_023262145.1 Planctomycetaceae bacterium
ACATCATGGAGCTGGTGCGGTGGTTCCAGTGCACCGGGAGTGTACTCACGATGCGGATCAAGTGCGGCCAGCCACAAGAAAAACGGTTTCTTCGGATCACGTTCAGTAATCGCAGTCTGCCAGTCTTCACATCCACTGGGCTGGGCCGCCACCATTGGCTCTCCCTGCTGGTCTCCCGTGGGAAGGACGAACCCGGCGGTTGATGCTTCATAGATCCGGTCGAAGTGATCTCGAATGTTGTCACCCATGTGCCATTTTCCGGCGGCAGCCGTGTAGTAGCCGGATTTTCGGAGCACACTGGCGATGGTTGCCGTCCCGGCAGGCAATGGCCAGTGCAGCTGTTCGGCACCCGTGTTGTGCGGATATCTGCCGGTGATGATACTTGCTCTGGAAGGGCTGCAGGAGCTGGTCGTCAGATATGCCCGTTGAAACAGAATCCCGGACGCTGCGAGCTGGTCGATATTGGGAGTGCGAATTGAGGGGTGTCCCATTGCGCCGCAGTCATCCCAGTTCATATCATCAGCGATGATTAGCACGATATTCGGCGGCATCTCTGTGTTGGCAGGTGCGCAGCAGGCCGGACGTGCAAGGCCACCTATTGTGCAGAGAACCTGAACACACAGCAACAGTGTTCGCGAGAACGAAGACATAGGGCTTGGACCTTCAGGGACCGTTGGTTGCTATGAAAAAACTCCACAGACGATACAACAGTGCGATATGAACGGAAACTGCAGCTCGCCAACAAAGCGCAGCATGCCGGGATATGGACGTGAAGACTGGCGATCCGCGTGGTGAGATCGCCGGGTGCGAGGAAAGGTCCTCTGAGGAACACTGCTCAAAGGAACACTGCTCAAATAATTGCCGTAGATGCAGGAATCAGCAACAGAGCTTCGCTGCGATGAAGACCGTATCAATCAACCAGCTTCGAAAGCATGCGTTGTTCAGCATGTTATCCTCCGACGAGCTTGCGTCTGTTCTGACGGAGTCGGTCAGAGTTTCACTTCCGGCTCATTGGTCTCTGCCGCTGGGAAGGAAATCAGGGGGATTCTTCTATCTGCTGGTTTCGGGGAATATTCAGATCGTCGCGACGAGTTCTTCCGGCAGGTCCATCGATCTGCATGAATGTGCAGAGTCTGAGTGCGTTGGCCATCACCAGTTGCTTGTAGAGGACGGTGCAACCGAGGGGTTGCAGGCGGTCACGTCCGTTTCCAGTGAAGTGTTGCGCATTCCGGGGGAGTTCCTGAAGCGGGCAGTCGCCAATGATCCGCAGCTCGCTGCACAACTTGCGGAGGCCGCATTGGAGCAGCACCAGGCGTGTATTGCTCTCAGATCCACGGTTGTGGATTCCCTGATGTTCGGCAACCTGCAGCAGCCTCCTCGGCGAGTCTCGCTTGACGCAGACAGTGTTATCTTTCGCCAGGGAGAAGAAGGAGCGGCGTTCTACCTGATCGTGAATGGTTCCGTACGGATTTTGCGGAATGAGGAAGGCCGCGAGCGAGAGATTGCGATACTTTACGTGGGACAGCCGTTTGGTGAACTGGCCCTGCTGAGGCAGCAGGAGCGGCAGGCAACAGTGCAGACAAGGGAGCCGACGACACTGCTGGAGTTTTCTGCTGAGCAGTTTCGGGAACGATTTTCCTCAGATCTCAAGCTTCGTGAGTACCTGCAGACACTTCAAAAGCTGTATCCGATTCGCGCGCACGGAACCACTCGACAGTTCAATGGACGCTTCGAGGGGCAGGATTGTGTCGTTACTTTCTTTCGCTCACAGACTGGCGAGCCGGTCTCGTCCAGCCATGTGATTGGGCAGCAGACAGTACACACGACGCTGATGGCAAGATCTGCAGAGAACTGTATGGTTCTCAACTACGAAGATCCGCAGCGGAATGTGCGTTTGCGGGTGCAGCTTGCCGGCAGAGACATTGTGAGCATTACATCCTGGACGCTGTGGAGGGGGATCGGGCCGGTTTACCAGCGAATGCTTTCTGCAACACCACTTTCGGACAACGAGATTCTGCTGTTTCGCAGTACCGGAAAAATCGTCGTTGACACCGGGGCTCCACCTGCAGACGGTGACGTAGTGTGCCACTGCATGCAGGTCAGTTATGGCGCAGTGACTCGTGAGATTGAATCGGGCGGTGTCACCGTCGACCATCTGAAGGAGCGACTGCGATGCGGGAGTATCTGCGGTGCCTGCATCCCAGCGCTACAGGAAATCACCGGCACAAAGGGATGGAATGCTGCTCAGTTGTGCGAACAGGTTGAGCTATGTCCAGGTACTCGACGGTTCACGTTTCGCCCAGCCGGCTCGTATTTCAGGGAAAGTCTTGTCGGCCAGCATGTGGTCATTCGTGCCCGAATTAACGATGAGTGGGTGAGTCGCCCATACACGCTCACCAGTTCAGCCGGCCAGCGGGAGATTCAGGAGGTAACCATTCGTCGACAGGTTGCGGGACGATTTTCGTCGTGGTTGTTTGACGTAGCCGATGCGACCTCAGAAATTGAACTGTCTGACCCGGCGGGGGACTGCCTGATCGATCTGGATAAGAAAAATCCACTTGTGTTTTTCTGTGCCGGGATTGGGATCACGCCAGCGATTGCTGCGGTTCGATCGCATGCCGAAACGCGTTCTCGACGTCCGTTGATCATTCATTATTCAGAGCACAGTTCAGGGACAGCGATCTGCCGCGATGAGTTCAAGGACGCCTGCCACAGCGGAAGTGGATGCGAATTCATCGAGCGATATACTGCACTGTCGGGGCGACTGAACGTCACGGAGATCAACACTCTGTGCCGCCGTTTTCCGGAAGCGGATTTCTATCTCTGTGGTCCTCAGTCGTACATTGACATG
>JALRDR010000968.1 GCA_023262145.1 Planctomycetaceae bacterium
AGCGATATTCGTCTGGCCGATACTGAAGCCACGTTTACTCTTCCCGGTGGTGACTTCGATTCGCTCAGCGTCGGTTCAGGTATTGGTAGTGGGATCAGTCTTGAAGCAGCAGGCAGCAGTGCCCAATTGCTGCCGGAAGACAGTGGAATCAGCCTGGAGATTGATGACAGCGGGATCAGTCTGGAAGCAGACGACAGTGGTATCAGCCTTGAAGCGTTCGACGATGACGACAGTGGCATTTCACTGGATGCCGGCGACAGCGGTATTTCACTCGACTTTGATGATGACGATGCCACGGCCGCTGTGGACATGGGCAGCACCATGCCTATGGACGTACTTACCGACGCCAGGCAGATGCTCTCCGATGCCGGTGCGACCACTGAGCTCAGGATGCCTGCTCTCGGCGGTGATCGGGCCGACAGTGACTTCGAACTTGCCGGCCTGGATGACGACGATGCAGACGGCAGCAGCACCAGCGTACTGACCTTTGAGAACGATCTGGAAGGTCCCAGTACCGCTGTCGCCGCAAGCTTCGATGATAGCCCCGCTGAAGTCGAAGATGCTCTCGACTACAGCGACGATGATGAATACAGCGACGATGAATACGAAGACTATGACGAGGACTACGAAGACTACGAGGAAGCTGCAGAACTTGATGATGACGATGGCTTCACCACCGGCACCTCCTCACTGACTGGCGCCGCTCCGGTAATTCGCCGCAGTGATGTCGACTGGGGCATGGGGATCAAGATCATGATCGCGACCTCGGCGGTCCTCTCCATTTGCTGTGCAGTTCTTGGGGCGGAACTGATCCACACAATGTGGACATGGACGCAACCCGGTTCGGATGTCGCACAGTCGCAGGTGCTTGAACTCATCAAGCCACTGTTCTGATCAAGCCACTGTTCTGATCCGGCCAACGTTCTGATCCTGAGACGGGGCGTGACGCTCTCGACATATCCCTGTCGACATACCTGTGTCGACAACGCAACTTCGCCGAAAGCCACGGAATCATCCGTGGCTTTCTCTTTGAATGCCCGCTCGTGCAGAATCCGCCAGATCTCGTTGCTCCCGAAGATCAGCGGATTGTCAGGAAGTCGTTGTGATTCAGCAGCGCCAGAATCAAAGCCGACCATGCTCTGAATTCACGGTCCGCTGCCGGCAAGGAAACTCCCACGCTGCGCAACTGCGTCAGAGTTTCGCGACAGGCCTCAGATTCCGCCGCACTCGGTGATGTGCTCAAAATTAACTCAAAGGCCTGCGTAATCCGCTGATCATCATCCGTCAGTTTCTCATCGGTCAGCAGAGACTCAGCAAGTGAGCGTGCTGTGGACGCAGCCAGTTCACTGTTCTCCAGTGCCAGCGCCTGCTGTGGCACAATACTGTCAGATCGGCGATAGCACTCCTGTACGCTGGCATCATCAAATGTCGCCAGAAAGCTCTGCTTTTCGTTATTGGAGTGGAAGTAGTAGAGGCTTCTGCGACGTGAGGAATTGTCCGCAGCAGGAACCGGCGGTCCACCCATCGTAAGGTCCAGTGATCCCGAAATTGCCAGCAGGCTGTCTCTGACAACCTGAGCCTCCATCCGCATCGGATCGCGTTTCCAGTACCAGACATTTGCCGGGTCGTGCTGCCTGGTCGCAGGATCACTCCCCAGTATTGTGGAGGATCTTGCATACGCATCTGACAGCACGATCAGCCGATGCAGGTGCTTCATACTCCAGCCCTTGTCCATGAACTCCGTGGCCAGCCAGTCCAGCAGCTGTGGATGGTCCGTCGTTCCTCCATTACGACCAAAATCAAACTGACTGGAGACCAGACCTCGACCAAAATGGCGGTTCCACAAATGGTTCACAGCGACTCGGGCGGTGAGCGGATTCTGCGGACTGGTAATCCATGCGGCCAGAGCAGTACGCCGGCCTGTACTGGTCTTCGGGAATGGTCGATTCCTCGATTCTGCGGTCTCCACATTGCTTTCCGGTGTCTTGACCGATCCGGTCGGAACAGTGAAGAACAGACCGTCACGATTTCTGACGGCCTGTACATTCGCTTCGGCAGCCTTGACCGCCTTTTCCGCTTCCATCCGCTTCGCCTTCGCTGCCTGGTCCAAGGCAAGTTCTGCACTGAGCAGCGCCGCTTCAGCTTCCAGCAGGTCGATTGTGCGTTCGAGATCGGCAGTCTGCCTGACAAGCAGCTGAGTTTCCGCTGCCGACTGGTCACTCATCAGCAGCTGCGTTGCCGCCGCGCTGAGGTCAACAAGTTCCGATTTCTGCTCAGCGGCCTGCAACCGCAAGTGCGCGGCATGCAATTCCACTTCAGCGTGTGCCAGCGTGACTGGGCTGGTGCCAGGCTGATTGACTGATTGAGCCAGTTTGCTGCCGTCCGGGAGCGGTCGCAGAGTGAATTCGCGGAACTCCGCGCGACAGTCGAACGCCATCAGGCGGAGCATTCCGGTGTGGCGTGCGAACGGCAGTCGGTAAGCAATGGCCAGTTCACCATCCACCAGTACGTTAATAAGTTGCCCCTGTGCACGCACTGTGAGCGTGTGCTCCTGATTGAGCGGGACGGGGCGAGCCTGCATGGCTTCCGGAGGATATGTCTGCTGACCCGCCTGCAGCCACGAAAGCTGAACTTTCGCACCACCCTGCACGCTGCTCAGGTAGGCAGTAACCTGATCGTCCCCGTGGACATCAAACCGCAGTCCGACGGACTTCCATCGCTCTCCTGCCCGAGGGACATAACTTATCGTGGCCTCAAAATCTTCGGGTACTTTGCGCAGTAATGTCAGGTGGGCGGCTTCCGTCGATATCTGATTCTGAAGCAGATGACCGTCCTGCCAGAGCCATTGGCCTGAAGTTATTTCCCACACGTCCTGGTTGCCGCTACTGAAATTATCGTGCAGCAATGACTGACCACGAACGACTGACTCTGACGCAGAATTATCTGCAGAACCACGCAGCCGAATGACGGTCATTTGTGCGTTCTGCAGAGCCTGTTTCGCCGCTGCATGCTCTGCTTCTGCCGCAGCTTTGCGGGCAGCCACCACGTAGCCCCGAATTCCCGGCTGCCACGACTCCATCGGAAGCTGCACCTGCTCAATGGGGAATTCGTCGAACTGCAGGAATGCAGGGAAGCCCGGAGTGATGGGTGTGGATTTGTCCGGATTGCGATCGTCACCGCGAATATGCAGCCATGTTTCCGCATCGGCGTTGCAGTCGAAAGCCCGTGGGATTCCATCTCTGACGGTGTCGATTTCCATGCCTACCAGATCAGTCCGCACCTGGTAAGGCTCAAAGAACGCACGCAGCTGATAGTACTCCCGCTGCGTGATGGGGTCATACTTGTGGTCGTGACATTTACTGCAGTTGACAGTCAGTCCCAGCATCCCCTTGAACGTATGCTGAATCACATCATCCAGCCATGTGGTGCGGTTGAACCTGTAGTACTGTCGAGCGAGATATCCGGTTGCGCGAAGCCGATTCAGGTCGTTGGGATAAATCTCATCTGCGGCCAGCATTTCCAGCAGCATCTGGTTGTATCCCTTGTCTTCGTTCAGAGATTCCACAATCCAGTCACGCCAGTGCCAGATGTGCTGCTGGGAGTTGCGTACTTCCTTGCCCAGCCCCCACCAGTCGCTGTAGCGCCAGATGTCCATCCAGTGCCGCCCCCAGCGTTCGCCATACTGCGGAGATGCCAGCAGCTGGTCGACGATCTGGCTCCGCGCTGCCGCCGAAGAATCGATACGAAAGCTCTGCAACTGCTCCGCTGTTGGTGGAATTCCCTGCAGATCCAGAAAGACGCGGCGGAGCCAGATTTCCGGGTCTGCGAGATTCTGAGGCACAAGGTTCAGATGTGTGTGCTGCCGCTGGAGAAAAACATCGATGGGATTCCGGTCAGCGTTCTCGGGAATTGGTGATCTTACAGGGGGACGAAATGCCCAGTGCTGAAGTGGATCTGACTCGGGAGCTTCGCCCGGCGGTGCGGGAGCACCAGCAAGTATCCAGCTGGTAACTGCTGCAATCTGTTTCGCAGTGAGTGGTTCACCTTCCGGAGGCATGCGTTCTGCCGGATTGGCTGCCTGGATACGCTGGAGCAATCGGCTTTCGGCAGGATTTCCCGGCTGCAGCTCGGGGCCACTATCGCCACCAGCGAGCATCAACCGCACAGTATCCAGTCTGAGCCCGCCTTCCTGCTTCAGTGCTCCATGACAGGCGTAACAGCGTTCCTGCAGAACCGGGCGGATCTGCTGCAAATAAAGGGCTGCATCCTGTGCATGCAGCATTCCGGAGCAGCAGACCAGAAGAAGCGGCCAATGCAATCGTCCTGCCGTTATTTGTAACACGTTCAGCTCCCGATGCAGCAGCGTTTGCAGGTCAACGTCCCTGCAGTCTGGCTGATCATACCCGCAGCGGTGCCTGTCCTCCAATCCAGGCCACGAAGAGAAGAGATCTGCCTTGCGCTACCGGTAGCAGAGCCAACCGACAACATCGCAACCGCTGACAGCATCGCGACTGCCGACCCCACAGTGCTCCCGACCCAGGCAGTACATTGGGGCCTCCGCCATCCGGTGTCGGCAGGAACTGCCGAAAGATTCCTTGCCATTGCCTTCAGCAGCAGTCGTCCGTGGCAGGGAGTGCAGCTCAGATCGAACCCGCTGGCGCAGGCTCCACGAGCTGCCGATAATCAGACTAATCGCGGGAACCGATCGAAACCCCGCCATCCGCAGATTCTGCTGGCAACTCGCCCGGGAGTTGTGAAGGTCCACGAATGCTCAGGCCGCTTACCGCATTGACGCTGCTGTTTCCCGCACTTCTGGCTGGCTGCCACTGCATGCCGGCAAGCGTGTTGTACGACAATACCATTGATCATCTCAGTGATGGTCTGCGGGAACTGCCTGCAGCAGACTGCCTGTACGTTGAGGATCTGGATATCCAGCGTTGTGGAATTCACTGCGAACAGCATCATGTGCAGTGCTCTGCCACACATCCGCGACATCGCCCCCGCTGATCAGCAGGCGAACAGTTCCCGGCAGCTTGCGGCCGCGAACGTTCGCAGGGTTTTGTTTTTGGCTGTGATCAGGCGAGTTCTGGTTGCAGCCCGACAGTTCTCCGGAGAGAATGGGCCGTGCCGGGCAAAGTCCCGATTGTGCTTATTCACTCAGATTCTCTGAGGGGACTGCTGATGCTGTCGATCTATGGCCGACCGCACTCTTTCTGCGACCAGACTCCGCGCCGAAGAATTCTGACTGCGGGCGGTCAGGGATTGCTTGGGCTGTCCGTTCCATCGCTGCTGGCGGCAGAATCCGTCGGCCTGAATCACCCTCCGCGCGTCAAGTCGGTCATATTTCTGCTCCTGTTCGGCGGTCCCAGCCAGCTGGAGACATTTGATCTGAAGCCCGAAGCGCCCGAAACGATTCGCGGTCCTTTCCGACCGATTGCCAGCCAGACACCGGAGCTGTTGATTGGCGAACATCTCCCGCGAATGGCTGCAGTATCCGGACTCTATCGCGTCATTCGAACAATGAGCCACTCCTTCAATGATCACAGTGGCGGTGGTCATTATATCCAGACAGGTCATCGCTGGCATGTTCCGGTTGGAGGCGGGTTTTCTCCGACGCCCAGAGACTGGCCATCGATGGGGTCGGTCAAGGCATGGTGTGAACAGACGGGTGCTGCGTCCGCAGAGATCCCGGCGTCTCCCCCGTATATCGTTCTGCCCAATTCGCTGGGAGCACTGCAGGAACGTGGACAGTATCCGCGTCCGGGTGAGCATGCAGGATGGATTGGCCCGCGTTACAACCCGCTGACCACGGGGATTGGAAAACGATCGGTTGAAGACAATCCCTACTGGCGCGACTGCACCGACGACGAGCTATCCTTCCAGATCAGTGATCTGCGAGTGCCTGACGATGTGAGTGGTCACAGACTGCAAAGAAGACGCTCACTGCTGCGACAGTTTGATGATGCACGCCGGGGACTGGAAACCGCTGCTGCACAGCGGGCATTTGGTGATTTTCAGAATCATGCGTTCAATCTGATGACGACATCATCCATCAGAGATGCACTGGAGATTCGGCGTGAGCCTGATCACGTCCGGGATCGTTATGGGCGGCACCTGTTCGGTCAGTCTTCACTGATGGCACGCCGCCTTGTTGAGGCGGGGGTGCGCTTCGTCACTGTTCACTACGACTGCGTTGATGGTTACAGCTGGGATTCCCATCGCAACAGTGATGATGTTCGGCGTCATCTGCTCCCAACCTTTGACCAGGCCTGTTCAGCACTTCTTTCAGATCTTCAGGAACGTGGACTGCTGGACGAGACACTGGTGATTGCGACAGGAGAAATGGGCCGGACTCCGAAGGCCAACGCACAGTGGGGGAGAGATCACTGGAGTACGCTCTTTCCTGCCGTGATTGCGGGTGGCGGTATCCCGGGTGGCTCTGTTTACGGAGCATCCGACAAGGATGCCGCATGGCCTCGCGAAAATGCCGTCTCGCCGGAAGACCTTGCGGCCACGGTGTATCACGCACTCGGGATTGATCCGGATCTCAGAATTCCGGACGCCGGAAATCGCCCGGTACCGATCGTTGATGGTGGTCAGCCGGTGCTTGACCTCTGGTCCTGAACTTTTCGCATTGTTTTCAGACATATTTGTACCGATTATCCGGGTTTGATGCAGGACGTTTCACTGGCAAAACGGCTGCATCTGCAGATCGTCATACCAGGCCCCTGATCTCGTATGAAAGACTAACCCGTGCGGGTAGAAATGACCTGCACAGGTATGTTCGAAGTCCGTTTCGCCGTCGTCGAAAACGTAAGGTGGCACGTCCAACGGCTCCGCTCTCAGTCTCCGCTCTGCGAAAGCAAATCCCATGCTGACTACATCCAATCTGCTTTTTGTCGCCGTTATGATCATGACCATCATTGCCGCCGTCTTTGATGTCCGGGATCGACGAATTCCAAATCTGCTCACAGCCCCATTCTTCGCCGTTGGACTGATCATACAGATCGTACTCGAGTTTACAGGGGATCAGGGACAGTTGTCATCCGGACTACTGGCAGCCTTGATTTCGTTTGTTCTGCTGGGTGGGATGTGGATGGCGGGTGGCGTCGGTGCCGGCGATGCCAAACTCATGATGGCAATTGGAATCTGGGTTGGGCTCTCAAAAACGCTGCTCATTCTGTGCGGCAGCCTGATCGCCACATTGGTAATTCTGGTGGCCGTGAAGGCACTCCGACGATTTGGTGTCCCCATTGGAATTCTGCTGCAGCCGGCTCATGCTCCAGGCCGCAGCGCCAATACGCGTGTTGTTCGGGGCGTCAAAGTGAAGCGTGGAGTACCGTTCGCAGTAGGTGTCTGTGCCACAACGTGGCTGATGGCAATCCTCTCGTTCCTCAGCATTGGCACAAGTTACGGCATTTTGAATGCCGGCGGCTGAACTACAGGCACAGCCGGTTCCCAATGCACTTGAGCGGGACCGATTCCCAATGCACTTGAGCGGGACCGATTCCCGATGCACTTGAGCGGGACCGATTCCTGATGCACTTCAGCGGGACCGGTTCCGATGCACTTCAGCGGGACCGATTCCGGGCGATTTTTTTGTGCATTTCGCTCCCAATCTGTCTCCTTGCAGAGTGTTGCGGCGGCTGGGATTGACCTGCTTCGGGCTTTCCAGCACACTTCTCGGGACTGAACAATCGGCAATTCCTGCCGTTGCACCTCCGCGTTGACCGGGTTGGCTGCGTCCTGCCCCTTGTCGCCCATTTGCTTGCAAGAACATGAATTCACCGCAGAAACCGGATCGACTGGAGCTGGCACGGCTCGAGAAGCTGGAAAAGATACAGTCCCTCGGAATTGATCCCTGGGGCCAGCGATTTGACGGTCACCGCAGTATCTCTGAAGTCCGTCCATTGTGTCCTGAAGAGTCCGGCACTGACGGTGAAGAGGTTCGCGTTGCTGGTCGCATCATGACCCGTCGAAAAGCCGGCAAGCTGCGTTTTATCGATCTGCAGGATCAGAGCGGGTCCATCCAGCTCATGTGCTCCCGGGGTGACCTGGCGGAAGAACAGTGGGAACTGATTACAGCGCTCGATGACGGTGACCTGATCGGGGTGGACGGGATTCTGCGACGGACTCGCACCGGCGAAGTCTCTATTTTTGTGAAGCAGATGACGTTTCTCTGCAAGTCGCTCGCGCAACCGCCAGAGAAATTCCACGGTTTGCGTGATGAAGAAACACTGATTCGCCAGCGTTATCTTGATCTGATCTACAGCGAGGGCGTTCTGCCCCGCATGCTGCAGCGTTCGCAGATCATTGATTCAGTCCGATCAACACTGCGAAATCATCGTTTCCATGAGGTTGAGACACCCGTTCTGCACAGCATTGCCGGCGGAGCGGCGGCTCGACCATTCATCACGCACCATAATGCGCTGGATATGCCACTCTACCTGCGGATCGCGCTGGAGCTGCATCTGAAACGATTGCTTGTCGGTGGCATCGAACGTGTCTACGAGATTGGACGCGTGTTCCGTAACGAAGGTGTGGATGCGACTCACAACCCTGAATTCACCATGCTGGAGGTGTACCA
>JALRDR010000978.1 GCA_023262145.1 Planctomycetaceae bacterium
TCCGCAAATGTTTTTGAATTTTTTTGGCGGGGCGGGGGGCGACGAATCCCGTGAGTATTAAGGAAGCGCAGTGAAGGGAAGCGGGCTTCTGAAGAATCAATATGCTCCCGGTTACAGGGACCAGGACAGCACTACGGACTAGCTCGCTATATGCTGTTCAGATAAGTCTGCACATTGGATGGCCCGCCCAGTCGATCAACCCTCGTTGACTGTTCTGCGTGCGATATTCAGCAATCGCAAAAATCTGTGCCGCCCTGGCGGGTTGCCGCTTACGAATCGATCTGCAGGCGTGACCGCTGCTGTCATCTGCGGATTGCCGCGGGGAGTGGAGCCCTGGTCAGGTGGTGCTCCGGGTTGCCCCGTGGGCGGGCAGCCGGATCGACTGCAACCGGTTCGCCTCCGGCGTTGGTGCGCGCAACCAATTCGCCTCGCTGGGCAAATTGAGAGGGGTTGCAAAGGATGTGCGGCAAATCAGCCGAGGGGTGCAAGTCCCCGATTCTGGAGTACCTGACACCGGGCGACGGCTGAGAATGCCAGTGTTCCGGGATCCTGAACCGGGTGCTCGCGCACCTCGGCTGATGGGTGGTGATGCAGCAAGATGCTCTATTACGTTCAAGTATGGTATGCATTGTGAGACTGCGCGGATTCCCGCGTTCGTGGGAATGACGGAGGGGAGGGAACGTCGTTTGGGGGAAGACGTTTGGGGCGGGAGAGTCACAATCGGTGGAAGGGGGGAGAATGATGGTGACGGGCCGTGCACGCATGGCGTTTTCTGTCGTCTCGGATGGTGAGGTATGGTATGCTGCGTTCCACGGGAGCCGGCAGCTGCTGCTGGTGAGACAGTTTCCCGTCCTGCCTCGATATTTCCTGCCCGGTGATTTCCACGACCGTCGCCTGTTTCCTTCTTCCTTTTGACTGTGTGGTCTTGTTGTGATTCCAGAACGGCGACAGATCCCACGACGCACCGCTTGTCTGCTCATGAAAATCCTGCCCGGTCTGCTATTCACCGTCGCCATAGTCGCTGCTCAGGTTCTTCCGGCCGGTGAGGATGCTGATGCCGTGTCGCTGGTCGAAGCGCGTCAGCTCGGCCGAGACAAATCCGGGTTCCTCAGACAGGCCGAAGGTCCGGCTGCGGATCCGCAGCAGATTCCGGTTGCTGACCTGCAGACTTTTCAGCAGTCGGTCCAGCCCTCACTGGTCAAAAGTTGTCAGGACTGCCACGGACCACTGCAGGCGGAAGGTCGACTTCGTGTTGATCAGCTCGACCCCAATCTGCTCACCGGCGCCGATGTCGCACAATGGCGAGAGATCTACAATGTGCTCAGCAATTCCGTGATGCCTCCGGAAGGCGAAGCGGAATACGCACTGGCTGACAACGACCGAGCCGCCATCGTCAACTGGCTCAGCGGGGAGCTCAACAAAGCTTCCGTCGTGCGGCGAAATGAACAGCAGTACTCATCCTTCCGTCGGCTGGCAAAATACGAATTCGATTATGCCCTGCAGGATCTGCTCGGCCTGCAGCACCCGCTGGCGGACAAGCTGCCGCCAGAGGCTGTTTCCGAAGATGGCTTCCGCAACAGTTCTGAGCTGCTGCAGATGTCCGCGATGCAGTTTCAGACGTATCGCGAAATTGCCATGAAGGCGTTGCGGCGTGCCTGCGTGACGGAGGAGCGTCCACCGACGGTGACTTACATCGTTTCCATGGCGGACGAACTGACTCGACTGACAGCCCCGGAAAATGCGAAGACATTCAACAGAGCCGACGAAGACTACAAAGGCAACTCCCGCCGTGCGCATCTGCTGCATCAGGAAACCGGCCTGGGAATTCAGTTTTCGGACGGAAATCTGCAGCCGATTTTCGATCACGTTCCCGTTGATCTGCCTGCAGCATCACCCGTAATTCTGGTGCTGCCGCGGAATGCGGAACTGAAGCTGAATCTGGACCGGTTTCTGCCGGATGAGGGTATCATGCGGGTGCGGATTCGTGCCGGTCGGTTGGCCAGCGAGCAGCAGGGTGATGCCTGTCTGCAGCTTGGCTTCAGTGCGCACACCAGCAACAACGCCAACTTTTCCAACATCATCAGTGAGCGGGATGTGCCGGTGGCGGCTGCCGCCGAGCAGCCGGAGTTCATTGATTTTCTGATTTCCCTGGGTGATATCCAGCGGAACCCGTTCCGTAAGCTGGAAACCACATTTCCACGACGTGATGAGTTTCTGCACATTCGCAATGTGGCCCTGAGCAATGATCTGAATCTGCACATCGATTCCATTGAGATCTCGGCTCCATTTTACGAGCAATGGCCGCCGAATACTCACACGGCCATTTTCCCTGACAGTGCAAATCGGGACAGCGAGGAGCAATACGGGCGTGAAGTGCTGACGCAGTTTGCTCGCCGCGCGTGGAGACGAACGATCCGTGCTGACGAGCTGGACCAGCTGATGGTTCTGTTTGGAAAACACCGTGCGGAATTCGACAATTTCGAAGCAGCCATGCTGGAAGTTCTGGCCACGGTGCTGGTGCATCCGGAGTTCCTGTACCTGACTCAGCAGCGGCACGACGAGACCACTGCCGGTCCAGTGGCCATCAGTGATCGGGAACTGGCCGGTCGTCTGTCGGCGTTTCTGTGGGCCAGTATTCCGGATGACGAATTGCTCCACCTTGCCGAGCAGGGGTCGCTGACAGCCCCGGCGGTGCTGACGACGCAGGTTGATCGCATGCTGGCGGATCCGCGTTCACAACGATTCGTTCAGCACTTTGTGCAGCAATGGCTGGGGCTGGACGGGCTGGAAAGTGTGACACATATCAGTGATGCTCAGCTCAGGCAGGCGATGCAGGATGAACCGGTTGCATTTTTTTCTGACGTTCTGCAGCACAACAGCAGCGTGATGGACTTTCTGCATTCCGACTATGCTGTGGTGAATGAGCGACTGGCGCGGCATTATGGCATCCGCGATGTTTACGGGGTGGATTTTCGCAGTGTGGCGATTGATGTCGGGCAGCAGCGGGGCGGCATTCTGACCAACGCAGCCGTGCTGGCGATGCATTCGGACGGCACTCATTCCAATCCACTCAAGCGCGGCGTCTGGAT
>JALRDR010001093.1 GCA_023262145.1 Planctomycetaceae bacterium
GAAATCTGGCTGCAGGTACCAACTACGGTGGGTTCCTGATGTTTCACTGCATTGACGGTGCCTTTTACCAGAAGTCCTTCGCAAAACACGGTGAACTGAACAACCCGTTTGCATTCGGCTATTTCGATCACGCAGCACACCGCAACTTTCAGGGTGGCCACGTCACGGTCGGCGGGATCTTCTATCAGGGACATGCCTTTCCTGAACAGTTTCGCGACAAGTACATCGCCGTCGACACGCTCGGACATGCCGTCCGCTGGCATCACGTCCATCCGGAACAGTCAACATTCCGCACCGAGAACGGGGGCGTCCTGCTGCAGGCAAACGACGCCTGGTTTGCCCCCAGCGACTGTGTCATGGGTCCCGACGAAGCAATCTACATCGCTGACTGGCATGATCAGCGCACGGCGCACCCGGATCCGGATGCTGAGTGGGATCGCAGCAATGGTCGAGTCTTCCGTCTGCGCTGGAACGAATCTCAGCCAGCACCAGTTCCAGATCCGCACTCACTCGCCAGCACGCAACTGACCACCTGGCTCGACAGCAACAACGACTGGCAACGACGCCGTGCACGAAGGATTCTGATGGAGCGACAGTATCGGGACGACAACGGACTGCTGCGGCAGAAACTTACCAGTTCCCCGGACCCACAGCAGACTCTGCAGACGCTCTGGACACTCGCCGCCAGCAACGGCATCACCGAAAACTCGCTCCGCAGTCTGCTGGAACACACCGACGCATCGGTTCGTGCCTGGGCCATTCGCCTGCTCTGTGAACTCGACAGCCCGTCTGCAGATTCGCTCAAAGCACTGGTCCATACCGCCGCCGCCGAAAGCAACCCACTCGTGATCAGCCAGCTGGCGGCAGGCGCACAACGACTGCCCTCTGAATCTGGCCTGCTCATCTGTCGCATCATCGCAGGACGCACCGAATTCTCTCAGGATCCCCGCATCCCATTGCAGATCTGGTGGGCACTGGAACGGATCGCAATCCCGGCGTCAGAGCTGATCCTTGAACAGTTCGCAGACAGCACTGCCTGGCAGACACCCGTCATTCGTGAACAGATTATGGGGCGACTGATGCGTCGGTTTGCAGCCGATGGCAGCTCGCAGGGATTTTCCGCAGCAGCGCAACTGCTGGCAACCGCCCCCGATTTCGCACAACGTCAGCATCTGCTTCACGAAATGGACAGCGGACTGAAAATGATCGGACAGCAACGCTCCACCCGATTACCATTGCCCGACAACTCGCTCGCAATTCGACAGATTGACATTCCTCACGCAGCCAGCCCGCCCAGCACTGTTCCGGCTGAACTTGCCGTCGTGCTGCAGCAACTCTGGAGCGACTCGACGACCGATCCACTGCTCATCAGACTCGCTCTGCGAATGGGCAGCCGCCCTGCTCTGCAGCGGGCTGTCACACTGACCCGCAGCTCCGAAACAGACACCAGTCTGCGGCTGCAGATGCTCGCTGTGCTCTTCGAACTGGGTGACACAGACTCCTGCACGCCGCTTGCGCAGGAACTGAGTCAACCATCTCAGCCGGAGTCCATTCGTGTCGCCGCCCTGAAACTGATGGAACGCTTCGCAGACAGCCGCAGCACCAGTCTGTTGGTGATCAATTACCCGCAGCTGAGCAGTGAGCTGCAGACCGCTGCACGCAATGTCCTGTTCGCTCGCCCTGATTCTGCAATGGCATTTCTGCAGGCTGTGGAGAACGGCCACATTTCTCCCGCAACCGTCCCTGTGGATCAGCTTCGACTTGTCGCGCTGCACAACAATGCTCAGATCAGCACGCTGGTACAGAAACACTGGGGCAGCATTCAGGCCGGGACCCCGGAACAGAAGCTGGCGGAAATTCGTCGCATCACCAACGACCTTAACGCCGGAGCCGGGAATGCTGCAGCAGGTCGCCAGCTGTTTGAAAAGCACTGTGCGAACTGTCATCAGCTCTTCTCGGTCGGCAGAGAAATCGGCCCGGATCTGACCAGAGCCAATCGCAACGACCGCAGTTTTCTCCTCGTCAGCATGGTCGATCCGTCCGCGCAGATTCGACGCGAATATCTCAGCTACGTTGCCGTCACCACGGACGGCAGAATCGTCAACGGACTGCTTATCAACGAATCTGCAGCCAGTGTTACGATACTCCAGGCTAACAATGAACGAATCGTGATCCCACGCAGCGAGCTCGAAGAACTCAATGCCTCTGCGGTCTCAATGATGCCGGAAAACATCCTGCGGGGACTCCAGCCTCAGCAACTACGCGACCTTGTGCAGTTTCTGCAAAGCGATGGAAAGTGATCTCCATGAATCCGCATGCATCCGTCGGCCGCACCGCCCGCCATACATCCCTCTCCCGGCGCGGCATGCTGGCTGGTCTCACTGCCGGTTCTCTCTCCGCTGCACTGGCATCTGCTGCGAGTCGACGCCGCAGCGACAAAGCCCGAATTGCCATCACATTCGATCTGGAAATGAGTCGGATGTATCCCACCAGGGACGTGCTGGAATGGGACTACCAGAAGGGAAATCTCAACGAACCCACAAAGGATTATTCCCTGCAGGCGGCGCGCATCGCTCATGAACTGGGCGCCCCGATTCACTTTTTCTGTGTAGGCAGAGTCCTTGAGCAGGCAAATATCGACTGGCTGCAGAAAATTGCCGCCATGGGACACCCCATCGGCAATCATACCTACGATCACGTCAATGTCTGGGCCACTGAGCCGGAACAGACCCAGTTCCGCTTTCAGCGTTCACCGTGGCTGATCCACGGACGAACCGCTCGACAGATCATTCAGGAAAACATCCGCGTCACCACTCTGGCCATGCAACAGCGAGCCGGCATCACCGCGATCGGATTTCGAACACCCGGCGGTTCCAGTGCAGCTCTGAACGGACGGGAGGACATCCAGCAGCTTCTGCTGGATGAAGGATTCACGTGGGTCAGTTCCGGCTATCCCGCACACAGGAGCAGCCTTCCCGGTGAAGAACCGAGCGATGAAGTCTTCGCGTCCATCGTGGAAGCGCAGCGGCAGGCACAACCCTGGGTCTATCCCACCGGTCTGATTGAGATCCCGATGAGTCCCATCAGCGATGTTGGTGCCTTTCGTACCAGTCGCTGGAAGCTGCCACACTTTCTGAAAGCCGTTCGGCAATGCGTCGCATGGGCGATCAGGAATCATGCCGTCTTTGACTTTCTCTGCCATCCTTCAATCATGTACGTTGAGGATCCGCAGTTTGAAACCGTCCGCCTGATCTGCGAACTGGTTCGGCAGGCCGGTGACAACGCAGAAATCGTCGGACTGCAGACCATCGCCGCACATGTCCCCACGGAATAAATCCGGAAGGAAACGAAGATGTCACGCACGCTGTTCCCGTATCACTGCATCCTCATCGCGATGCTGACCGCCAGCTGCACATCGTCGCCGGCACAGGAATCCACCCGCGTCTATCACAATCGGCTGCAGCCGCTGCAGAATCCACCGCCACTGCTGAATGACTACCCGGAATTTGTACAGCCTGTGGATGACTTTCAGAGATTTTCTGCCCCGATCCTGGTCGATGAGCAGGGTGCTGACCTCAGCGTACGCGCCTGGCGATTCTCCTATAACGCCCGCGGGATCATCGAAATCCCAAATCACATTCGCGCCGACAGCACAGCGGTCATCATGGTGCATCCCTGGGGAATCGACGACGGCCAGGGCTGGAAGACCCCGGAACCTGCCGGCGTCTGTGACTTCTGCACCCCAGCCAGAAACCATCTGGCAGGGCGGCACACGCGCGAAGTCATCGATCCATTCCTGAAACGCATGCGCGGCGATGTGAAACTGATCATGTACAGCCTGATCGCGCCACCAGATCCCATTCGCCGCAGATTGTATCGCACCATCGACGCAAATCCGACCGATCAGGAACGCGCCGCGGCAAGGCAGGAACTGACCGCCAGACTTCAAAGCCTGCCGTATCAGGGTGCTCCACTCGTCGAAAAGATCACGCTCTCCAGCGAGACGCCTGTCAGTGATTACTTTCGCCAGTTCCCGGGACTCAGCGCTGGTGACCACTACAACGGCAAAGGGTTCTGGGATGTCCCGGTGCCCATCTCCTCCGATGTCACCGTACACCACGACGATGTGCTTATCTTTGATCAGGAAGGCTACGACAAACTGCGGGATTTTCTGAAACAGCAGGGCATTCGCCATGTCCTGCTCACCGGCTATGCCACGGATATGTGCTTCTGCAAGACAACTGCCGGCTATGAAAATCTGTCCCGCGATTTCAATGTGTTTCTGGTTGGTGATGCCACTCTGGCCACCTTCCCCGCCAACAGCACGCCGCGCTATGCCACCAATGCACACATTTCATTCGCGTCGCTGAATCAGCTGGTTACCCAGGTCTCCTGGGTCAGCAGACTGGAAGTTGAAGAATAATCCATCCCGCTCAGCATTCGCTGGTGAACGTTGCCTCAGTTCCAGACACAGCACAATTGCCGCAAACAATCCGGAACTGAAGCAAAGGCGTCCCGCTACCACAACGGCTCAGACAATCTCCTGAATCACCTGACCTTCGATAAACGTCAGTCGCTCGTCACGACCCAGATGCGGCCACGTCAGCTGATGCTGATCAAGCCCCAGCTGGTGCAGCATCGTGGCGTGAATGTCCCGAAAGTGATGCGGGGACTCCACGGCTCGCAGGCCGATCTCATCCGTCGCTCCCACTACCTGGCCACCACGAATTCCCCCGCCGGCCATGAGCATCGTGAATCCCAGATTATGGTGATCACGCCCCGTGCCACCCTGAGCCTCCGGCGAACGTCCGAATTCACCACCCCACAGCACCAGCGTCTCATCCAGCAGCCCACGCCGCTTCAGGTCCGTAATCAGACCCGCCACCGGCTGGTCTGTTTCTCCAGCTTTGCGCAGATGGTTCTCTTCAATGTCACCATGCGCATCCCACTGCATATTCCCGGGACCACCGCCGGAAACACAGCAGACAAATCGCACTCCGTTTTCCACCAGCCGTCGAGCCAGCAGACACCTGCGGCCATAATCATCCGTCGGCTTCGAACCGATTCCGTACAACTGCTGAGTCTCGGCAGTTTCCTCACTCAGATCAAAAACGGCCGGAGCCCGCTCCTGCATGCGTGCAGCCAGCTCGTAAGCGCTGAGCCGTGCCTGCAGTTCTGTGTCTCCCGGCGTCAGCGTCGCACTGTTCAGATCGCGAATCAGATCCAATGTTCGTCTCCGCCGACCCGCCTGCACGGCCTGCGGCAGCTCAAGATTCAGTACCGGCTGCTTCCCGGGACGGAACATCGTCGGCTGATAGACGGCCGGCAGAAATCCATTCATGTACATCGGCTGCCCGGCTTCCAGTGCACCCAGTGGATCCGGCAACACCACATACGCCGGCAGAGAATTACTCTCGCTGCCCATTCCCAGCAGCGTCCACGACCCCATGCTGGGAAAACCAGGCGTCGTGCGACCTGTCATCAGTTCATACTGCGCAGCCGAATGCACAACCTGGTCGCCGGTACACGACCGAATCACCGCAAACTCATCAATGCACCGGCTCATCTGCGGAAACAGGTCCGAAACCTCAATGCCGCTTTCCCCGTATCTGCGGAACGTCCGCTGCGTTCCCAGCAGCTTCGCGTCGTTCTGCACAAACTGATACTTCGCATCGCCGAACTCCGCCGGCCGTTTCTGACCATGCAGTCGATTCAGAAGCGGCTTTGGATCGAACGTCTCCAGCTGACTGGGGCCGCCCGCCATGAACAGAAAAATGACGGAACGGGCCTGCGCCGGACGATGCACGATCCGCGGTGCCAGCGCAGAATCGCTCTCTGCATGCACCAGCCCCTGCCCCGTCACGCCTGCAACACCAGCCAGCGCAGCCGTCGTTCGCCCCAGCCACGTCCGCCGCGGCATCAGCAGTGAATTCCGATGACTACTCTCAACGCACATAGACAAAATCATTCAGATTAAGAACTGCCAGCGCGAATTCCTCGAGCGGCTGATCCGCCAGAAACTCCATGGAGATCTGCTGCTCCTGACGTGTCGGCGCCCGACCCGCTGCCAGCTGAAACGCCCACTCCACAATCCGCTGCGGATCATCACCACACTCACGCCGCAGCCGCTCCGCAAATGCCGCCGCCATCCCATTGGCAAAGTCGCCATTAAGCAACTCCAGCGCCTGCGGTGCATGAACACTCTCCCCCCGCTGC
>JALRDR010001126.1 GCA_023262145.1 Planctomycetaceae bacterium
ACAAATCCCGGAGGACTGTTGGGGGAGATCCTGCCAAACTTCCAGAGTCCGATCATTGTGTATTTTAACGTGGAGTTGGAGGGAAGATACTCCTGTGACGCGATTACATTTTGCCAGTACCTTGCGTCACGATGCAATTCGGAGGCCATTCCCCTGCTTGGGCTTATTGATACCCACATCGCTCCAGGGTTGGCCAGCCTTGGCGTCTGCGAATCGTTGTCACGCGTTTCTGGCCAGGTGATCACCGAACTCTGCGCAGCAAACAGTATCGTGTTGCCCGTTGTGATGCAGGAACAAGGCACTGGTCCGAAGAAGGTCTTGCGCTGTGAACCGGACAGGATTTTCAAACTGGAGGGAAGAGTACCACGCAACGCTGGCAATTCTGTGCTCGCAACGACAGCGCTGAATCCGGACTATCCATTTTTTTCGACAGACATCTCCGTCCAGTACTTCGGGCCATTCGCAGCAAAACCTCGCGTTGATTACGTGGTTAGACAGACCGAACGGTTCAGCCACATGCTCAATCTGTCTTCTACTGTGATCGTATTACTGCTCGGGCTGGTCCTCACGGCGGTCTACCAGACGCTACGCCGCCGGCGACTACAGCTGCAACTTGCAGAAATGCAGAAGGTGGTCTTTGAAGGCTCGAAGATGACCGTACTGGGTACTTTCAGTGCAGCTCTCGCACATGAACTCAGCCAGCCATTGGCCTCAATCCTGAATAACACCGACGCTGCCCTCAGAATCAGTCAGAACGATAACTCCAGAATAACCGACAGCTTCACTCAAATCCTGCGAGATATCGAACGGGACAGTGATCGTGCAAAGGCCGTGCTCACTCGAATCACCAGCATTGTCCGGAGCGGAGGGCTTGTTGTCCAGAAAACGGATCTGCTGCATGTGTTCAAGGACACACAATTGCTTGCTGAGCCATCCTGCAAGTCTGCTGACATCAGCCTCCAGTTTGGCCCCGTTTACGGTGTCGCCTGTGCTGCAGCAGATCCTGTGGTAATGCAGGTCATTCTGCTTAACCTGATTGAGAACGCCATTCATGCGATTTGTGAGTTTCGCAGGAGTGAGCGAGGCAATTCCAGAAGAGAACATCAGATCTCAATCGTTTCGCTCCCCTGTCCGGATGACCGAGATATGCTCCAGATTGAAGTGTCTGATACCGGACCAGGTCTGGGACCTTACGAAGCAGAAGAAATGCTGCAGCCTTTTTTCACGACGAGAAAAAATGGACTTGGCATGGGTCTGGCTATCGTGCAGACTTTCGTCGAACAGATCTACGGGCAAGTGGGTATCAAATCAAATGCAGGTGATGGACTGACTGTCATGATAAAGATACCCATCTGGAACAAAGGACGCTCTGAATGAACCCCATCATATTCCTGATTGATGATGACGAATCGTTCCTAAGAAGTATGGAACGGCGACTTTTCGCGTATGGAATGAACGTAAGATCCTTCCGGTCCGCGACGGAGTTTTTGTTTGCATACTCACCTGACATGGAAGGTGTGATTCTCACTGACCTGCAGATGCCGGGGATGTCCGGATTTGATCTGCAGGACGAACTGAATCGCCGCAACGCATCGATTTCCCTGGTCTTTATCTCCGGCAAGGGTGATATCCCAACTTCCGTGCGGGCAATGAAGGCGGGTGCGGATTCATTTCTGACAAAGATGATCGATACTGCCACATTGCTCGAGACCATCAACAAGGCAATT
Source organism: Planctomycetaceae bacterium (assembly GCA_023262145.1). Classification (GTDB taxonomy): domain Bacteria; phylum Planctomycetota; class Planctomycetia; order Planctomycetales; family Planctomycetaceae; genus SXXK01. Next base: position 1,728 of record JALRDR010001126.1, read on the forward strand.
CAATCCGGCAGCAAACGCAGGCGTATGGCAGAATCGCGTAAGAATATTCTGGAACAGATCCAGTCTCTTTCCAAAAGAGAACTGCAGGTTGTTCTGGGTCTCCTGAGGGGACAGTCAAATCGTGAAATCGCTGACGGAATCAGCCTTGCTGAACGTACTGTGAAGTATCATCGCACGATGCTTTCCCGCCGCTATTCCATAAAAACGCCGGTCGAAATCGCCCGTATGGTCTGGAGCGCAGGGCTTGACGAAACACACATCGAGAAGATGATCAGCGATCGTCAGCAGCAGAATCCGGTAGACGAAGACCTTGACTGACACTTGTACCA
>JALRDR010001207.1 GCA_023262145.1 Planctomycetaceae bacterium
GGTGTGCTGTTCCGCAATCAGGGTGAACCGGTGCTGAACCTGTCCAGCCCGAAGGGTCTTCCTCCGGAACTGCAGCGGGCCGGGCTGGATGCATTGAAGTCAGCCAATCAGCGTCGCTATCAGGAAGTTCATGACCCGGAAATCGCCAGTCGAATTGCCAGCTATGAACTGGCCAATCGAATGCAGACTGCCGCTCCTGAACTGATCGACCTGTCACAGGAATCCAGGCAGACTCTGGAACTGTACGGGGTCGGTCGGCCTGAGCCGAAACAGGTCTGGCGCGGCTCGCTGGGACATCTCCAGACCTACGATACATTCGCACGCAACTGTCTGCTGGCGCGACGACTTGTGGAACGCGGTGTTCGATTTGTGAACATCATCCATGCATCATGGGACCAGCACAGCGAACTGGATTTCAATCTGTTCCACAATGCGGAATGTGTGGACCAGCCAATTGCGGCGCTGATCAGGGATCTGAAACAACGTGGCATGCTGGACTCCACCATGGTCACGTGGGCCAGTGAATTCGGACGGACTCCACTGGGCGAAAATCGTTCCGGGCGGGCAGCAAACACGGGACGCGATCACCATCCTTCCGCCTATACGATGCTGCTGGCCGGCGGAGGTCTGAAAGGCGGACTGACATGGGGATCCACGGATGAAATTGGCTGGTATCCGGAACAGAACCCCGTGCATATCAATGATCTGCACGCCACGATGCTGCATCAGTTCGGACTGGACCACCTGAAGCTGACCTACCGCTTCCAGGGACGTGACTTCCGACTGACCGACGTTGGCGGTGAAGTGATTCCGGAGTGGATTGCCTGAACGGCTGCGGGCAATCATGTTGCTGCCCGCGATCCGGCACAGTGCATCTTCCCGCGGCAGCATGGCAACAACCTGCTGCGCTCCAGTCTGCACTACGGTTTTCGCGCCTGCAGGATTGCCGAAAGTACGTCCGCTTCAGATTCCTCGCGGACCAGGTTCCAGTACCGCAGACCTCCGTCAAACGGCAGCTTCAGAGTCACCAGGCGTTCTCCCTGGGCAATCAACAGGTCAACAGAATTAGTCTCTGATGACTTTTGCACCGCCTCAAGAAACCTCTTCTCGCTCCAGCGATACTCTCCCACACCGATGATTTCGGTTCCCCTTTTCAGTCCGGCAGAATCAGCAAGCCCCCCCAGCCTGACCCGCTGAACTCGGCCATCACCGGATAAGACCATGCCCAGAGAATCCAGCACATCAATGCCGCCGGACTGTCGAAACGTATTGCCTGGAATTGACTGCGGTTTGTCTCCCGGCTGCAGACGGTAACCCAGCAGATCCACAAATCGCGGATCAAACTCCTGCTGCCACGACTCCACACGGCGAGTAATCAGGCTGTCCCACTGATAGTCGGCAATCTCATTCAGATGCGCAATCACATCTCTGCGTTCGTAGGGTAAGGGCACTTTTACTTCGGCGGAACCGCGGAAGAATCGGTGGCAGAAATCATCCAGAGTCTTCTGACCGTCGGTCAATTGCCGAATTCGTGCGTCTGCTTCCAGCCAGAACAGCATCCCCTCCATGTAGTAATCCTGACTCCGCCGCAACTCCGACCAGTTTGGACTGGGCGCACGCAGAATATGCGATGCGGCAGCAGTGTCAGCCAGCGTTCGCCACTGTCGGCCTTCCTGGTTCATCGCCGCTCGCAACTCGACAAACAACCGATGACGAAACTCATCTTCGCTCATAAGGCTGCTGCGTGCTTCGACCAGCTCTCCCAGATACTGCGTCAGCCCTTCGTATACCCAGAGCAGTTCGGTGTCGGCAGCGGTGTGGAAGTCACTCGTCAGCATACCGGCCGGCCGACGGTATTTCCCGCACCATGCATGCAGGTATTCATGCGGAACAAGCAGTCTGTCCCAGCCCTTCAAAGACGCAGTCGAACGCAGGGAACCGGGCGGCAGGACATTGAATGTCGAGCGAGCGTGCTCCAGTCCGTTCTTTGGCAGCGAACCCGTGACGCCCAGAATGATGTCGAAACGATCGAATGGATGCGATCCGATCAGCAGGGCTGTCTGCGTCACCATCTGGCGATATCCCTGCACCACTTCCTCGTTCAGAGCAGTCCCGGCCTCGCTGTCTGCAAATACGTGCAACGTATGCGGAGGACAGATCTGCGGATGTTCGACGAGATCAAATGACTGATAGTAACGCCCGATCATGATCGGACTGTCCACAAATGTCCGCAGTGTCGCGGGTCGAAAGCTGGCAGCAGAGTCGTCAGCGCGGGGCAGGGCAGTTGCAATCTGCCATTCATCAGGCACGTTCATCTGCAGCGCGATCTGCTGCTGGTCGATATCAGCCCCCTCCGGATACAGCAGCAGACAACCGGGACTGATGACACCGATCTGCTCACTTCCGAAGCAGTCGTGGCCAAAGGAAGTGGTCGTTGGCTGATCCGAGACGTAACGCAGATCGATGCGAATCTCACTACAGCCGGCAGGCACATCGACAGTCAGCCGATACACCTCACCACCCGTTCGCTTCCAGTTCAGCCGCTGTCCATCAGTATCGTAAAACTTCAGACCGGCGATATTGGCAACCGGCCCCCCGGGTCCATGGGAACCGGGTACCCATTTGGGGTACCACAGTGCTAATTGCCGGCTTTCAGCTGCAGGCGGCAATGGCAGCCGCAATTCGGCATCCACGAAATGCTGGTCGAGGTTTCGCGCATTGATGGAAATCTGCATCGGCCCGGTGAGCGGTGTTTCAGCGACTACCGCCACAGGCAGCAGAAACAGTATGCCGAGCACCAGACGGTAAAGTGCAGCGGCAAATCTTCCTTGCAGATTCATTGGTTACTTTCCGGGATCCATCAGGACGGTGACGGGCAGGAATCGCTCCGGCACAGGTTTCTGTCGCACCGGATCATTGCTGTCACGCATATTATGAAGAAAACATTCGCTGTGCATCCTCTCAGCGTTCCCAGTCAATGAGAGTTCTGCGACGAGCGAACTGTGATAACATACCTTCTGATCATGGCGATCCGACAGCAGAGCATTCAGGTCCCACCTGCCAATTTGGTTCGCTGACTGGATTCGCTCACTGGAATTGCGTCTGATGCTGTCTCTACCGCAACTACGGTCATACATGCTGCTCCTTGCCGTTTCGCCGTTGTGGAACGACAACATTGCACCACGCGATCAATACCTCATCAGTGCTGCCTTCATCGCCATCGTCAGCCTGACTCCGGCAATGGGTTGCTACAGCAACACCCTCGCAATTGCTGTTCACAGGGTTCAGCCGGCAGAACTCTCGCGGCAACTACACCGGGGCTGCCAGTCGGTTCGGCGACTTCAGCTGGATGCTGTACAATGATCACTCTGGCCGAACAGAAATCGCTGCGCGAGACCTTTGACCGCAATGGCTTTGTGGCTCTGCCGGGATTTGTCTCCGCTACGGCCCTTGCGGAACTGCAGCAGCAGGTCACCCGATATCTGAAGCAGATCGTCCCGAAGCTGCCAGCGGAGCACGTGTTCTATGAAGACCGCAGCGATCCGAATTCGCTGAAACAGCTGCAGCAGCTCGGCGAGCACGATCCGTGGTTTGCAGAGCTGCTGCATGACAGTGAATTTCGTCGGACGGCGGAGCTGTTCCTGCAAGGCCCCGTTGTGCCCAGGAATCTGCAGTACTTCAACAAACCACCGCTCCGGGGAAAACCGACTCCGCCGCACCAGGACGGATACTATTTCATGCTTGACCCCTGTGCTGCTGTAACAATGTGGCTGGCACTGGATATCGTTGATGAAGAGAACGGCTGCGTGCGTTATCTTCCAGGTTCTCATCGCTGCGGCATGCGTACGCATGCCAGAACACAAACACTGGGATTCAGCCAGGGGATCGCTGATTACCCCACCCCTGAAGACAGCAGCCGCGAAGTGGCCATGCCGGCGCTGCCGGGTGATCTGCTGGTCCATCATGCGATGACGATTCATCGAGCAGACGGAAACGCATCGGCAACTCGCTCACGCAGGGCGCTGGGACTGGTTTACTATAGTATTCATGCTCGCGAAGACACGCTGGCGCACGCGGAATACCAGCGTCGTCTAAGCGAGGAAATGAAAGCCAGCGGACGCATCTGAGCCGTCTGCTGAAGTCACCGATGACAGAAACGGAAAGGGTACGGAATGAACAGTAGACGCCTCGTTGCTGCATTGCTGGCGCTGACGCTGATCCCGGTCAGCAGCAGCACCGCTGCAGAAAACAGACCTTCTTCAGGAGCAGTTGCTTCGGCAATTGCTCCTGACCTGTCGATTCAGCCGCTCTTCAAGGGCGGTCGGTTCCCGAACATCGTTGTCACACCGCGAGGCACAATTGTCGCCACCTGGGGAAACGGACAGATCCGTTCTCGTCGCAGTGAAGATGGCGGTAATACATGGAGCGATGAATCCACCATCGCCGCAAGTGGAATTCATGGCGGCGGAACCACTGTCGACGACAGAACCGGCGATATTCTGGCGTTTGTGGAAGATCAGCACCCACCAGCACCGCTCACCATTTATCGCAGCAAGGACGACGGCAAAAGCTGGCAGGCAGAGCAGCCCGCGATTAAACCGGACAGCAAGGGCCAGATGCCATCCATGCACATGAACGAACATGGGATCACACTGCAGCAGGGCAAACACAAGGGACGCCTGCTCCGTCCCTCCCGCTTCTACGGCAAGGGAAACCGACCGGAAAGCCTGTTCCCGACGCACTTCACCAACGCCATCTTCAGTGATGATGGCGGACGAACGTGGCAGACGAGTGAGCCGTTTTCTGAATTCGGTACCGGTGAAGCAACGCTCACGGAACTCGCCAGCGGCCGCATCTACTATAACTCCCGTCGACACTGGGCGCCGGAAGGCAAGAACCCGCTCCGCCGCTGGACGGCATACAGCGATGACGGAGGCGCTACCTGGTCACAGGCGACAATCTGCGAAGTTCTTCCCGACGGTCCCCAGAATACAGCCTACGGCTGCATGGGCGGCCTGGCCCGACTGCCATTTTCCGATCGAGATATTCTGATCTACAGCAACTGCGACAGCCCGAATGGGCGACACCATGGAACCGTGTGGGCCAGCTTTGACGGCGGTAAGACATGGCCCGTGAAGCGACTGGTCACTGAAGGATCGTTCGCTTATTCCTCACTCACCGCGGGATTACCTGGTACGCCCGGTGAAGGCTGGATCTACCTGCACTTTGAAAGTGATGGATCCAGTGTGGCTCGCTTCAATCTGGAATGGCTGAAGCAGGGTATTGCAACCGGTGACGGAGATATCCCCAACAACTGATTGCTTTGAAATGCCCCGGGGCGGCATCGCTTGTTGCCGGCCCCGGCATATCACTCTGACGTTCCATTGGTGGATTTTCGGAAGTTCAGCTCCTTCAGTTCATCATTCACAGGAGCAACCTCGCGTCCCTGCAGACGTTCCTGGCCCCTCGCGATCCGAAACCACTCTTCAGCCATTACCGCAACCCGTTCCGGATGTTTCGCAGCCAGATCATTCAGCTCTGTACGATCCTCGTCCAGATTATACAGTTCCCAGCGTCCCAGCTTTGCTGAAACCAGTTTCCACGGCCCCTGTCGCAGAGCTCGATCAGTGCTGAAGTGGAAGTACAGCGATTCGTGTGGATCCCGTTGTTTGCCGTCAAAAATGGGCACGAGTGAACGCCCAACCAGAGGATCAATGATTCTGTCGCCAACCCGCTGTGGGTATTCCGCTCCACTAAGCTCCAGAAACGTCGCCATAAAATCAACCAGGTGAGCCGGCTGGTCAGTCACTGATCCTGCTTCAGTCTTCAGTCCGGCAGGCCAGTGCACGATCATCGGCGACGAGATCCCACCTTCGTGCTGATTCTGCTTGTAAAGACGGAACGGAGTGTTGCCCACATGAGCCCAGCTGGCGTCGTAGGTCCAGTACGACTTTGGATCCCATGGCTTCAGATTTCTGCCACGCGTTCGCTCAAACGGGCAAGCACCGTTATCCGAACAGAACAGGATGATCGTGTTTTCGAACAGATCGTGCTGCTTCAGATATTCCACCAGACGTCCGACATTTCGGTCGAGTATTTCCACCATTGCAGCAAACACTTCCATACGATCAGCTTCCCACTGCTGCTCGCCCGTTGACAAGTCACTCCACGCAGGAATGTGGGCTGGCCGTGGACTCAGCTTCCAGCGGCTCGGCAGCAGTCCGGATTCCAGTTGCCGTTGATGTCGTTCCTGCCGCAGCACGTCCCATCCTGCCGAGTACTTTCCGTCGTATCGAGCAATGTCTTCTTCAGGAGCCTGCAGCGGGTAGTGGGGCGCATTGAACGCCGTATAAAGCAGAAAAGGCTGATCCTTCGTGCGCGCTTCCTCCAGAAAATCCAGAGCAAAATCCATGATCGCATTGGTGGTGTAGAATGGGCGACCATTGAGCTCCTGCGGCACCGCCCACGGGATTCCATTCAGCCGAAAAGTCTCATCACCGGTAAAAAAATTGGTCGCTCCGGACAGGTGCCCCCAATAGCAATCAAACCCAAAGTCTGTTGGCTGTTTGCTTAAATGCCATTTTCCGACCATGGCCGTGGAGTAGTCTGCTGCTCCAAGGACTTCAGCGATCGTGGCGCCACGGCTGAGTTGTTCCGCACCGGCCTGATCGCAGTACATGCCAGTCAGCAGTGAGACACGCGAGCAATGACATTTTGCGGTGTTGTAGAACTGAGTGAACCGCAGACCTGCGGTCGCAAGCGCATCGAGATTGGGTGTGGAAATCTCCGAGCCGTAACAGCCGAGATCAGCAAACCCAAGATCATCGGCCATGATCAGCACAATATTCGGTCGTTCTGCAGCAGTCGCTGTTGACTGAAAACAGGCCAGAATCAGAACAGCCGCTATGAAACCCGCACACTTCATCTTTCAGATCCCGAACAGTGAACTTCTGCTGACTGAACCAGCTGTCAGATTCAGGCAGCATTCCCTGAATCCGGAGGCAGGATAGCAACCCCCGACGCTCAGAAGAATCGAACGCCTGCAAAGCAGTCGCGAAATGTGCGTGCTCAACACCGGGTGTCTGCTCTTCGCTGTCTGTACTCCTGCTTCGCCGACCGCTACCCTGCATCCCGGTCGTGGTCGGAATTTCATCCAGACACTGCATCACACCTGAGAACCAAAATGTCCCGAATTCATCTGCTTACTCTGCTCCCCCTCCTGTGTCCGAGCATCCGGGCCGCCGAACCAGCCATCGAAAAGCCGAACATTCTGTTCATCATGGTGGATGACCTCGGCAAGGACTGGATCAGCTGTTACGGGGCAGATGAAATTGAGACGCCACGCATTGATGCCCTGGCAGCCGGCGGAATGAAGTTCCACAACGCATGGTCCATGCCTCAGTGCACTCCCACCCGCACAACATTGCTGACCGGCCAGTACCCCTGGCGGACCGGTTGGGTCAATCACTGGGATGTCCCTCGCTGGGGTGTCGGCTATTTTGACTGGCGGGAGTACACCACATTCGCCCAGGTCATGAAGACCGCCGGTTACACCACCTGTGCAGCCGGAAAATGGCAGATCAATGATTTCCGCATCGAACCTGAAGCCATGCGCAAACATGGATTTGATGACTGGTGTATGTGGACCGGATATGAAGCAGACAATCCCCCCAGCGAGAAACGCTACTGGGATCCCTACATCAACACGCCAACGGGCAGTCGAACCTGGTTGAATGAATTTGGTCCGGACATTTACGCCAGCTACCTGATTGAGTTCATGAAGCAGAATCGGGAGCGTCCCATGTGTCTGTACTTCCCGATGGCGCTCACCCACGGACCGCTGGTCTCCACACCGTCCGAACCGGACGTATCAACCCCGAAGCAGAAGTTACAGGCGATGATCCGCCACACCGACCATCTTGTGGGGCGTCTCGTGGATACACTGGATGAACTGAAGATCCGCGAACGAACGATCATTGTGTTCACAACCGACAACGGAACATCGGGGGAACTGCGCGGCACCATCAACGGCGTGCGTCCTTCAGGCGGGAAAGCCAGCAAGTACGAAGGCGGCGTTTCTGAGCCATTTATTGTCAATTGCCCCGGAACTGTTGCTGCCGGCGTGGAAACCAGTGCACTTACCGACTTCAGCGACCTGCTCCCGACATTCGCTGAGCTTGGTGGAGCGGAACTGCCGCAGGGCACAACACTGGATGGTGTCAGCATCGCTCCGCTGATCCTCGGCAAAGCTGATGATTCCCCCCGCACCTGGATTCTGGCCATGGGGCACGGCTCCGCAAAACTGGATCAGCAGGGCGTCCACGGTCAGACGCCTTACGTTGGTCGCGTCATTCGGGACAAACGCTGGAAGGTCTGGGTGAACACAACGGGCCAGATCGACCAGCTGTTCGACATGCAGAACGACCCGCTCGAACAGAACAATCTGCTGACAACCAACGGAACGGTTCCGGCGGCGGCAACAGCGTCGATGCGTCTGTTCCAGACCGTTGTTGCAGACATGCCGCCACAGGATGCACGGCCCCGCTACCTGTCACGTGCAGCCAATCCCTGGGATATGAAGCCAGCACCTGACAGAAACCAGCAGAAGGATTCTGCAGAACGACAGAACCGTCGTCGGAAGAAGCAGGAGGAATCAGCATTGCCGAGGAAGAGACAACCAGATAGTGACTGATTCCCGCACTCGACAGAACGCTTCAGCATAAGCGTGTCCGGAACGCTGAATCCTGCCAGATTCGTCTTCACCTTCAGACAGCCAATCATGACTTATTCACATCCAGCACTGACACAGACCTCACTGAAGTTCCTCCTGTGTGCGGCATTGCAGACTCTGGTATTCAACTCGTTTACCCTCGCAGCAGACAGTCTCCTTCCGTGGGCAGAAGCCGACGTTCCCCGTACGGCAACTGGCATCTGGAAGGACTACGACCCCCGCGCGGAACCACTCGACGTACGAGTGATTCGCGAATGGCAGACGGACGATGTCGTGACGCGTTACATCACGTTTCGTGTCGGTGAGTTTCGCGGAGCGGAATCCCGCATGGCCGCATGGTACTCATTTCCCCGCAATGGCGAACGAAACGCAGCATTTGTCTGGAGCCACGGTGGTGGTCAGCGAGCTGAGAAGAGCCGAGGCATTTACTTTGCCACGCAGGGGTTCGCCACGATCGATATCAACTGGCTGGGCCGTTCGATGGACCCTGACATTGAGGAGAACACCAACTGGGGCAATGTCGACCCGACGCAGGGACCACGTTTCTATCCGCACGCCCTGCGTGAACACTGGAAACAGAATCTGCAGCCGGACGATTACACCATCGATCCGGTGGTCAGTCCCCGCAATTCCAACTGGTATCTGCTGGCCCTGTCAGCGCGGAGGGCCATTACTTTTCTGGAGCAGCAGCCGGAAGTTGATCCGGACCGCATCGGCTTTTCCGGGTTCTCCATGGGTGGCATGATCACTGCACTCACCGCCATTGACCCACGGCTGAAAGCTGTCGCGCCCTTTGTCGGTGGCAGCGGGTTCAAGCACATCGACTTTCCCGGCGGAATTGAAGGCAGCAGCATACGCCAGCATTTCCGTGATCCGGAATTGTATGCGGCAACAATGGATCCATCTGCATACTGGCCGCACGTCACCTGTCCGGTGATGTTCATCAGTTCCAGTAACGACTTTCACTCCACATTTGAGCGCATCAATCAGTCCATGCAACTGGTAACACACCGCAACTGGCGGGTGAGCACCAATATTCACATGAACCATGGACCTGGGCCTGAGCAATGGGTTCTGTTGAATCTCTGGTTTGATGAATACCTTCGTGGAATCCCTCGGAACATCCCGATTACTCCTCCATCAACGCTGACGCTTGATGGCTCAGAAGCTGTGTTCACAGTGACACCTACTGACCATGGGCGGCTGATCGATACGGAGATTTACTACAGCCACGACCCGAACTCCCGCACTCGATTCTGGATTCGGGCTGATTCCGGAGGACAGGGAAAGACCTGGACCACTCGCCTCCCGGTTTATTCCAGACTTCCGGTTTATGTCTTCGCCATGTGCCGCTATCGTCTGCCGGGCCCGGTGACGCTGGAACGGGGTGAAACAACGACTATGGTAATCAACTCTGAAGAGCGAATGATCGTACCCGAAGAGGTTGACCTGCAGCAGCTCAGCCAGTTGACGCAGGATAACCTTCCGCTGGAGGATTTTTCTGCGGGTCTGGTGAACTGGAATTCCCGCGACCAGTTCACCATCCAGACTTATCGATTCCAGGATCCACGTCTGAATCGGTCCAACGATCGACGATTACAGGTCACCGTTCATCCGCAGCAGGGGCAGTATGCGCTGCGGATGAATGTCGAAAGCGGGTTTCTGAGCCGCGAACGTAATCTGGGACGATTCACCTGCGTCCGTACATTTGACGGCGATCAGCCGCAACGACTGATCCTGACAGCAGCGGACTTTCAGAGCGACGAACAGAAGCAACTTCGCTGGGACAGCATTTCGGTGTTTGAACTTGTTCTTGTTGACCGCAGTGACAACAACGCTCGAATACCGCTGACCTCCCCGGAAGGTCTGGCAATTCTGAAGCGGATTGAGCTGATCGACTGAGCGCAGAAGATGGCAATTCAATAAATCGACGGAGCTCTGTTACAGACGACTGCTGAGTGACGTTGCGATCATCGCGGTCGTTTTCATGAACACTCGACATGAAGAAGCAAACAGGAATCAGATAATGAAACTCCGATCATTGCTCCTGAAACTCGTACTGCTGACGTTGTCCTTCGCGCAGGCGTCGGCTCAGGATGGAGCAGACCGGGATCCGCTGCAGAATCCTTTCGCCAATCCTCAGAACGATGGGGGACATCCGCGAGTGCTGATCATCGGAGATTCCATCTCCATTGGCTACACCACAAGGGTTCGTCGACTGCTGGCTGAGGAAGCCAGCGTTCATCGCCCGAATACCAACTGTCGCTGGTCGGCATATGGCGCAGAACATGTCGGCGAATGGCTGGGGGATGGATCGTGGGATGTCATCCACTTCAACTTTGGACTCTGGGACTGGTATGGCTGGAGCCAGGATGTGAAGGCAACGCCCGAGTCTTACGCCGCCAGTCTCGATTCGGTCGTCAGGCAACTGCAGAAAACGAAGGCACGACTTGTATTCGCAGTCACCACACCACCCTGCATCGGTCCGGAAAAAAAAGTGAAGCTGGTGATCTCAGAAGACCGTGCTCAGGAATTCAACCGGGCAGCTCTGGCGGTGATGAAGAAGCACAACGTCGCCATCAATGACCTGTATGCAGTGATTGACGGTGAACGCGAACGCTGGCAGAAAGGGCAGGACGATGTGCACTATACGGAAGCAGGTCGCGACCGACTTGCCAGTGCAGTCGCCACCGCAATTCGCACAGCGATCGCGGCCCCCCCTGCCACAGCGGACAATGGCTGAACAGCAATTGTGGCAGACATCTCATAAACGCCCCCTCAGCACAGGTTGCAGACGTGACGGCCTCATCTGATTTCTCGGCACCCCAGCCAGTTTCTGAAAACAATCTCTGTTCCGTCATTGGTGAGGCTGGCATTGCACAGCTGGTCGCAGCGTTTTATCGTCGTATTCCCGCTGACGATCTTCTGGGGCCGATGTATCCCGCCCGGGATCTTGCCGGAGCAGAGGACCGCCTGCGGTGGTTCCTCCTGTTTCGATTTGGAGGCCCGCGGACGTACCTTGAACGACGGGGCCATCCGGCATTGAGGATGCGGCACGCTCCATTTCCAGTGACCGCCGCTGCTCGCGACCGCTGGATTCAGCTGATGACGGCCGCCGCTGAGGAATGTCAGTTCTCTGCTGAAGTGCAGGTGGTACTGCTGCGTTTTCTGGGGCAGGTTGCCGCATTTCTGCAGAATCAGTGACAACGACCATGGACGCCCCCGCAATGACATCCACGGCAGCTCAGACAGACCCCGCCACTTCTTCCAGCAGATGCCAGTAGACATGCCAGACGCCCCCGAAGCAATAACCATCAGCACTCACTCTCACTGGCGACTGGCCAGAGCAGCCTGCAGCGGAGTTATCCTGCTGAGTGTGCTGGGTAGCGTAATAACAGCCTGGCAGCAGAGCATCGGACTAACGAAGGTCACGGTGACCGCAATCAATCCTGATGCGGAGCCTCGCGATCCCGGGCTGCCATTGCTGGCTCAGAAACACACACTGCCCGATTACCAGCTCACCATCAATCTGAGCAGCGGAACGCAGATTGATGCTGGCGCGAAGCTGGACACATCCGCAGTGGATGGCATCTCATGGACATTGAATGAACCCGTGCCGGTTGCTCAGATCGCCAGCATCACCCTGTCTGAGCAGGACGCGGTAATCTCAGACAAGCTTGCCGAGGTTCAGCTTGACGATGCCCTTGCCGGCACAGAGCTGTACCGCTTCGAGTTCAGTACAGAACGGTCGATTGCTGTCGGGATGCAGTCTTTTTTTCGCACACCGGTGGGAATTGCTGTTGTTGCCGCATTCTTCTGCGCGGTCTTCCTTGTGCTCTTCCTCAATTTCGGTGTGTAATCGGACAATCCTCTGGCATTCACCGTCGCAGACCGGCTGCCGGAGAAATCCGGGGACGCCAGTGACCGTGCATTGCAGCATTTCCCGCGGGCAGCTTTGTAATCGTCTGTGGCTGCCGGCCTTCAGTGTCACTGACATACAACTGCATGACTCCGTCGCGATCTGAGCCGAATAACAACCAGCGTCCGTCCGGTGACGGCACCGGATGATAATGCCGAACCTGCGGGGCCGAATGAGTAAACTGCGTAACTCGCCCCTGCAGATCAACAGCCATCAGTTCCACTCGATCTTCAGTCAGCGCCGTAAAGAACACGCGACTTCCATCAGCAGACCAGACGGGCACATCGCTGCTTTCACTGTGAAAGTCCGGATGCTGCAGCCGTTCCACAACACCGCGATAGCCGCCACGATCAGCCAGCTTGCGGAGCCCACTTCCGTCGCCACGAACCACATGCGGATGGCAGTCATAGTGCTCGCCGGCAACGAACATCAGCCATTGACCATCCGGTGACCATTGCGGCATGAAGTTGAATGGCATTCCGGTGGCAATGACCTGTCGATCTGAGCCATCTGCGGCAGCAATCACAATCTGATAGTTTTCATGGTAACTGATCTGCTGGCCATCCGGTGATGCGGAGTACCCATACGCGAAGCCACCACCTTCACCGGCGAGGCGTTTGTTGCTGCCATCGCGATCCATCAGAAACGGTCGGGAAATCCCATTGATGAGTGCGGTAAAGCCAAGTTGTTCGCCGCCCGGCATGAAGAACAGTCCGGTGTTGTACAGACTTACCCGCTCCGGCTCTGTAAGGTTGACGCGAACGTCCGAATCCGGCTGGATCAGCCAGCTGTCGACAAGCCATCCCTCGGTCATGCGAAACTGACGCCGCTCCCGCTCCCACGCTGCATTCTCCGGTGACTCGTAAAGACTGAGAACGATCGCCTCTCGGCCGTCGGGAGACCACCCGGCAAACTGAGTCCACTGGTGCCTGCCCTCGATCAGTTCAGCGCCGATTTCGCGAGGATTGCTCCCATCAGCCTGAACCAGAAATGAGCGATTCGTCTGCCAGTTCAGGAACTGGCCACCGGGCAGGTCATTTCTTCCGGCCGTGTAGCCGATTGTCCATTCGCTGCGTGCGGGCTCATCCGCCATGGCGTGAGCGTTCAGGTACCCAGTGAGCGTAGTCAGCAGCCCAATCAGCAGGGTTGGCAATTTCACAGTTTGCTCCACGAAGTTCGGAGGAAGAATCGCCGCGACGGAATCCGCCTGTCTGCAACCCGCTCCACGAATTGCACCAGATCGTCGGCGGCTTGAGTGCAGGTGTCAAGCTGGGGGCAGGAATGCCCGTTTCCTCGCACGGCAGCGTTGCAGGACGTTGAACTGTCGCCGCAGGATCAGATCTTTTTCCCGGCCAGCCGGTTTCAACCTTGACGTCAGGCTGAAACCGCATCAGAACAGGACTATGATCCGGTGTTGAATGCATTGCTGATTGCTCCATTGCCGCTCCGGCAGAATCCTCATCGCTGCGAATCCCATACCCTCATGAATGGGTGCACCACAAAGGTTGCCTTATGACCACGCGACGCAATTTCCTGCAGACTTCGCTCACTGCAGCAGTCCTGTCCAGTTTTCCCGAACTGGCTCCCGCAGCATGGTCGGCACGAAATGCAGCCCCCCTGCGATTCATCTTCATGCATCGCGGGAATGGGCTGTTTCCCGATGCACTGGTGCCTCCCAGCTTCTCAGCAGACCAGCGGCAGCGAGACCAGCAGAAGCTGTCGCTTGATATTGATCTTACCGGCCATGAACTTCCCGACTGGATGGCACCACTTGCGTCACACCAGCAGGACCTGACTTTGCTGCAGGGGCTCTCCGGCAAAATGTGCACGGTCGGCCACCACAGCTGGTGTTCGTCTCTGGGTGTTTTTAAGGCAAATGAACGTGTCAGTTCCATTCGCTGGGCAACTGTGGATTTCGAACTGGCCAAGCTGTTTCCATCACCGCTGCAGCACATTGAACTGGCTGTGTTTCCCCTGGACGGAGGGAACCCTCGTGGCAGTCTGGACGGGATTGCTCAGGGGTTCTCGGCCCGCGGTCCACAGCAGCCGAATTATGCCTTCGGCTCACCCGCAGGAGCGCTGCGTGAGTTGTTCAAATCCGTTTCAGACAATCCTGCAGATCAGACCGCCTATCAACTCGAACGAGAGATACTGGCCTTCGTTGCCGGTAACGAAGGCCGTCGCGCTATCGAGCTGAACGGTATCGAACGTCGCAAGATTGCGGAATACGCCGATTCAGTGGAAGCGGTGCAGTCCAGGAATGCTCGTGTTGATCGAATGGCGGATGTCCTGCGTCAGCACATTCCGCAACTGGACCCGAAGTATCTTGCTGCAGACATGACGACGCTTGATCGTCAACGCGGACACACCGAAGTACTCCTCGCCGCCCTCACCTCCGGGCTCACAAATGTCGCGGCCTTTACCGTTGATGAACTGGGGCATCACTACACCGGAGTTCCCGGACTGGAGGGTGAAAAGATCAACATGCATGACGTGGGGCATGGCAAGGTAATTGGAGGTGTGGAAGCCACTGAAATTCGTCGCCGGTGTCGTCTGCACCACATGTCGCTGATCGATACCATAGTTACCCGGCTGAAGGGTATCCGTGAAGGGCAGGGCAGCATGTTCGACAATACCATGCTGTGCTATTTCCCGGACGGTGGCGAAACACACCACTCACATGGAACGGAGTTTCCATTTATCGTTCTCTGCGGTTCCAACATACCGCTCAATATCCGCAGCCGTTATCTGCGTCTGCCCGGTTATGGTGACCAGGGGCATCGCACGCTGGGTAACTGGTACACAACAATTCTGAATGCCTGTGGTAATCCCATCGATCACTACGGTGTGCTCGATTCAGGTCTGAATCGGTTTGGAATCGATCAACGCGGGAATATCCCGGAATTCCTTTCGTAAGCAGCAGTACTGCCACGCAGCAGACCACTTCACTCAACTGCTCGCAGATCAGGCTTCCACTCCGTAGCCCATGACATCGCTGGTCAGTGGATTGCAGTAACTCACTCCTCGGCTTCCCGGACAGAGCGTTCCGCAAGGCATTCATGGCCTGCAACATCAGGCCCGGTGCGGGTGACGACCAGCATGTTCTCAGCTAGTATTCGGGGCACACGAGCGATTTCAGCGAAGCCGCTCAGTTTTTCGGCCACGGCTGCAATCCTTACAGCGGGCCGGTCCACAGTATTCTTCTGCCGGGTTTCACCATGCTTCGAACTCTGTCCCTGCTGGCACTGCTGCTGTCGCCAGCACTTCTGTCAGCAGCTGACGAAAAACGTCCAAACATCATCTTTTTCTTTGCTGACGACCAGACGTCCAGTTCGCTGCGTTGCTACGGCCACCCGCTGGCTCAGACACCCAATATTGATGCTCTGGCGGCAAAGGGTACGCGATTTCGCAATTCGTTTGTCAGCCAGCCCATCTGCTGGGTCAGTCGAGCCACAATTCTGACCGGTCTGACCGGCCGTAGTTTCGGGACCCCGGAGAAGCCTGACGATCCCAGTCCTCAGGCAGCCAGCACGCTCTACACCGATCTGCTGCGCAGTGCTGGCTACCGGACCGCTCATATCGGCAAGTGGCACACTCGACTTCCTGAAGGCAACCGACCTCAGGATCACTTTGATACTTTCGAAGCAATCTCTCGCACCCCGTTTTACAAACCGCAACCGGACGGAAGCGTGCGACATGAGACGGACCTGATCGTGGATCGTGCAATCGATTTTCTGCAGCAGCAGCCGGCTGATCGGCCGTTTGCCATGAATCTCTGGTTCAATGCCTGTCATGCAGAAGACGGCGATCGTCGCCCCGGTATTGGCATGTTTCCATGGCCACTCGACCTGAACGGTCTGTACGAAGATCAGCAGATGGCACGCCCGCTGCTTGACGATCCTGCCATCTTCGAATCGCTGCCGGAGTTTCTGCAGACCAGTATCACACGTGAACGGTACTTCTGGCGCTGGAACACAGCTGACAAGTATCAGACCAACATGCGTGCCTACCTCAGAATGGTGACCGGCATCGATAATGCCGTCGGACGCATGCTGCAGGCTGTTGAAGAAGCGGGGCAGAGTGACAACACCATCGTCGTGTATTCCGCAGACAATGGATACCACATGGCCAACCGTGGTCTCGCTGGCAAGTGGTCACATTTCGAAGAGTCAATTCGTGTTCCGTTGATCATCATGGATCCGCGGGTGCAGGAGGCTCACCGTGGGCAGGAAACCGACGCCAGTTCACTGAACGTCGACTTTCCTGCAACCTTTCTGGATTACGCAGGTGTTCCGGTCCCGGCGCACTATCAGGGAAGAAGCCTGCGTCCCATCGTGGAACGTGGCGATCCGACCGGCTGGCGAACACAGACCTATCACGAACATTTTGCCGTACGCAATCGCATTCCTCCCTGGGAGGGAATTCGTAACGACCAGTTCAAGTACTCACGCTACTTCGATCATGACAACATGGAGTTTCTGTACGACCTTCAGGAGGATCCGCAGGAACTTCACAACCTGGCGGGAGATCCGAAGTTCGCTGAGGTTCTGAAGACGATGCGTGAGCAGACAGATCGCCAGGTCACGGAATACGGCGGACCACTGCAGCCGCGCAGCGGTGACTTTCAGCCGTCGACGGAGCCACATCCAACGGCTTCTGCCGCCAATGCAGCCAGACCTGCCGCTGACGGATTCGCCACCATCTTCAATGGAAAAAACCTCTCTGGCTGGAGTGGTGATCACAAATACTGGTCCGTTCAGGACGGTGCGTTGACAGGTGTCACCGACGGATCTCTCAAGATGAATCGCTTCATCACCTGGACCGGCTCAACGGTCAGAAACTTTGAGCTTCAGGTGGATGTCCGGGTCACTGCCGGCGGCAACAGTGGACTGCAGTATCGCGGCCGCTCCGCTCCGGAAATCGGGCTGGACGTCGTCACAGGCTATCAGTGTGACGTAGTTGCCAATGTGCCGCAGTACAACGGAATGCTGTATGAAGAGCGAGGCCGCAGAATCCTGGCACACACCGGAGAACGAGTCATTATTGATCCTCAGGGACGCTCCTGGATTATCGGTATGATGCCGGTGCAGGAGTTTGCTGCCGATGAGTGGCATCAGTTCCGTGTTCTTGTGGAAGGCAATCACCATCAGCACTGGATCGACGGGCATCAGACGGCTGACCTGATTGATCTGGACGAAAATGGTCGGGCACTGGAAGGCGTGCTGGCCATGCAGGTTCATGTTGGTCCGGCTATGAAGATCCAGTACCGAAACATCCGACTCAGGAATCTGCCGGATGAACTGCCGCTGATTACGCCTGCTCAGGTGACGATCCCGGCCGAAGCGCTGGGAGTAAGGCCGCAGGGCCGATTGCCGGCAGACTGGAAGCCGCCGGTTTATGGTGAACAACAGTAATCGTTCCCGGGAAATTGGTTTGCTGGTGCGGCAATCCGGCAGCGATCGAATCCCGTAGAAGTCGACCCGACGCAGTTTGTCAGGTCAGCAGAAATACAATGAAGGACGACGACGATGAGATTCTGTAATCTGCTGCTCACACCTCTGCTGCTCAGCATGCATTTGTCTTCGTTCGCTGTGGAGACTCAACGGCACGACTTCGGTGAATCAGTGACCGCGGAAGTCTATCGCAGAGCCTCCGGGGACGATCTGTGGATCTATCGCTTTGACCCTCCCGGCTACAATGCCCTGAAAGACCAGAGGCCGGCGGTTGTATTCTTCTTCGGCGGCGGCTGGAATGGCGGTTCGGTCACTCAGTTTGAACAGCATGCGCGCTACCTCGCATCACGAGGGATGCTGACATTTGTCGCCGACTATCGCGTTCGTTCTCGACAGCAGACCGGTCCGGACGCCTGCGTAGCTGATGGGAAAGCCGCAGTCCGCTGGCTTCGCACCAACGCGAAACGACTGGGAATCGATCCGCAGCGAATCGCTGCCGGTGGTGGTTCAGCCGGCGGACATGTCGCCGCCACGACAGGAATCTGTGATGGTCTGGAAGCACCTGAGGAAGCAGGTTCAGATGTCAGCTCTCGCTCAGATGCGCTGCTGCTGTTTAATCCCGTCTACGACAATGGTCCGGATGGTTATGGACATGATCGTGCCGCAAAGTGGTTTCCGGCAATTTCACCGGCTCACAACATCACGGCCGATGACCCGCCAACCATCGTCTTTCTCGGAACGAAGGACAGCCTGATTCCGGTGGCTACTGCGAAAAAATTCCAGGCAGATCTTGCAGCAGCAGGGGTTACCGCAGAACTGCACCTCTACGAAGGGCAACCCCATGGATTTTTCAACGAATCAAAAAACC
>JALRDR010000006.1 GCA_023262145.1 Planctomycetaceae bacterium
GATGCTCTGTGGCCCTGTCTGGAACTGGCGCCGGTCATTGTCACGGGCGCCGAACTGCGACGGGATGTCATAAACGCCCGCCTGGAAGACGGGTTCCTCGACGCCACTGCGCTGATGGAATACCTGATCAAACAGGGAGTCCCCATGCGCACCGGCCACGAAACGGTCGGCAAACTGGTCGCCGAATGCGAAGGCCGCGGCTGTCGACTGGCTGATCTCTCTCTGGAAGAACTGCAGCAGGCCTGCAGTCTGATCCAGGCCGATGTCACCGAAGTCCTTGGTACTGTCAACGCCAACAGGGCGCTGCAGAGCTACGGTTCCGGCGGCAAAGCGTCTGTGTTGCAGCAGATCGCCGCGTGGAAAGAACGCCTGCAGAACTGAACGTGCGCCCCGGTTTTTTCTGACACACCGGGGAGCCATCAGCGTTTTCCGCAAAAGCCGCTTCCCCGCCGCTCGAACCTGCCCCCTGCTCTGCGTTATCCTGCGGGTGAATTTCCTGCAGTGACTGAATGCACCTGTGCGCTCACACTGCTTTCCCACCTTGCTCTGCAGCGGAATACTGTTGCCATGATTTCACGACTGCTCTGCGGACTCCTTGTCGTCGGCCTGCATTACGCCCCGGTGTCTGCCCAGGATGCTTCCCGCCCACCGGCCTTGATCTTCGATACCGACATCGGCAATGACTGCGATGACGTGCTGGCGCTCGGCATGATTCACTCGCTGCAGACCCGCGGTGAATGCCGTCTGGTGGCCGTCACCATCACCAAGGATCACGAACAGTGCGCCGCCTTTGTCGACGCCGTCAATACATTCTACGGCCGCGGTGAAATCCCCATCGGAGTCTGCAGCAGCGGCGTCACTCCGGAACAAAGCAAGTTCACTGTGCTTGCTGCCGAAAAAAATGGCGAACACGATCGCTACCCGCACGATCTGCGCAGCGGCAAGGACGCCGACGACGCAGTCACGGTGCTGCGTCGAGCACTCGTGGCGGAACCGGACAAAAGTGTGCTCATCGCGCAGGTCGGCTTCTCCACCAATCTGGCCAGCCTCGTCAGGTCGCCGGGCGATGACATCTCACCGCTCACCGGTCGTGAACTGGTGGAAAAGAAAGTCAAACTGCTCTCAGTAATGGCTGGTTCATTCCAGATGATCAACGGTCGTCTGCATCGGGAATACAACGTCATCAAGGACATCCCGGCTGCTCAGACACTCGCCGCAGACTGGCCCGGCACCATTGTCTACAGCGGTTTTGAAGTTGGTCTGGCTGTGCCCTATCCGGCGATCAGCATCCTGCAGGACTACAACTATGTGACTCATCACCCGCTGTCCGAAGCCTACATTCTTTATATCCCGCCACCGCACAATCGCCCCACCTGGGACCTCACCAGCGTGCTGTATGCGATCTACCCGGACCGCGACTACTTCGGACTGTCGGATCGTGGTCGAGTTGTGGTGATGGACGATGGGCTCACCGAATTCGTCGGCGACGCCAACGGAAATCATCACTATCTCAAGCTCACCGAAGCGCAGCAGGTGCGCGTCACCGAAGCGCTGGTGCAGTTATCCAGCCAGCCTCCGCAGGAACTTCCTCAATGAGTCAGGCGGCCGTGTTTCGACCGCGAGTCGTAGTGATCGGTTCCATCAATATGGATCTTGTGGTTCGCTGCGCCCACATTGCTCGCCCAGGCGAAACGCTCGCCGGCAACAGCCTGCAGGAAATCCCCGGTGGCAAAGGGGCGAACCAGGCAGTCGCCGCCGCGCGGCTGGGTGCGGAAGTCATCATGGTGGGCAAGGTCGGGAATGATGCCTTCGCAGAAACTCTGCTGCAGTCGCTGCAGCGGGAAGGCATCAACACCGATCACGTCGGCCGCGCCGCTGACTGCGGAAGCGGCACTGCGGTCATCCAGGTGGCAGACTCCGGGCAGAATTCCATCGTCGTAATCCCGGGGGCCAACGCACTGGTTTCTGTCGACGATGTACACGCTGCTGCAGACGCAATCGCATCGGCCAGTGTTGTCCTGCTGCAGCTGGAAATCCCCGTCGAAACAGTGGCCGCGGCAGTACAACTTGCTCGCCGATACCACGTGCCGGTTGTCGTTGATCCAGCTCCGGCAC
>JALRDR010000372.1 GCA_023262145.1 Planctomycetaceae bacterium
ACCCCATCGACGCTGCCTATCTGCTCTGCCTGTTTGCCTTTGGCGTCATGGTGGTCGTCTACACCACCTACGGCGGTTTTCACGCCGTCGTCTGGACCGACGTGATGCAGGGGATCGTGATGGTGCTTGGCGTCGCAATCATGCTGCCGCTGGCTCTCAGTCAGGTGGGCGGACTGGAAAAGGCAACACGCGAACTGGCGCGACTGGAGCCACCGCAGGCTGTCCAGGTCACGCTTTCTGAAACTGTTCTTCCGTCATCAGCAGAGAGTGTCATCAAGGCAGGAACAGTGCTTACATGGCGAGATCCGAAGTCTGACACAACTCGCCTGGTGCGTTTCCCCCGAGATACCACGGCAGCGGAAACGGGCGGTGCCGCATGGCCGGCACTCGAATACACCGAAGCAATTGAAATTGAGAACTTTTCCCCGGAGGCCGACGAATCACTTTCTGCCGGGGTCACGGGAATCGAAGTGACTCAGAGATTTTCCTACGTCACCGGACCCGGTCCAAACCCGTCCGACGTCAATGGTTTTCTGCCACTGGGTGTGGCAATTTCCTTCTTCTTCATGTGGGCTATCTCCGGCAGCGGACAGCCGCAGTACATGGTCCGGCTGATGGCCTTCAACAATTCACGAACACTGCGGCGAGCGATCATCACCGTCACACTCTACTACTCCGCAATCTACTTCCCACTGGTAATTATTTTCTGCTGTGCTCGCGTTCTGATGCCGGGGATGCAGGATCAGGCCGATCGCATCATGCCAGCCATGGCCGTGATGCTCACTTCAAATATCGGGGCAGGCTGGCTGGGAGGTCTTCTGGTGGCCGCACCGTTCGCCGCGGTAATGTCAACCGTCGACAGCTTCCTGCTTGTCATCTCGTCGGCCATCGTGCGGGATGTCTACCTGCGCAATATCAACCCCGATGCATCGGAACAGGCCATCAAACGTCTGAGCTACCTCACGACGCTGCTGGTGGGGATCATCGCCCTCATCGGCGCAATCAATCCCCCGCAGTTCCTCCAGGACATCATCGTCTACGTTGGTGGCGGACTGGCCGCCTGCTTCCTGTTCCCTGTTGTCGCAGCCCTGTACTGGAAGCGAGCCAATACTGCTGGCTGCCTCGCTGGAATGCTCGGGGGATTTGCCGCACACCTCTCCATGCATCTGATCGGAATGCAGGTCTATGGAAGCTTTGTGAATGCATACCGACTCTTCGGCATGGACCCGGTGGTCATCGGCCTGTTTGTTTCCATGCTGGCCGTCGTATTCATCACCCCACTGGCACCTGCTCCGCCACAGGAACTGGTCAACAGGTATTTCTATCGCAGCAGGACCACATAGCGCAGGCCGTCCCCGCTGCTCACCGACAGCACCCGCAGGTTTCGACTCAGCCGGCATGCACGCCTCGCTGCTGCAATTCGTGGACGCGCAGCGGAGGTGCAGAGCAGCACCGGGGGCTGCCGCAGAAATTCTGTTCAGACTTCTTCACTGCAGGAACAGCAACGGATCCGAGCCATGAATCTTGTGCAGCTCCTCGACTCAACAGAACAACGCCGTGTAGCACTGGTGGATGCAGACCAGCTGCTGGTGCTGAATCAGGTTACGACGATCCGTGAACTTGCTCAGCTTGCCATTCGGGAAAACCAGGCACTCAGCAGCCTTTCCCTGGAGCTCGCTTCCGACCGCAGGGAAGACTACCGCTCAGCGCTCGAAACCGGCCGCATCCTGACTCCGCTGGATCACCCCGACCCCGCGCACTGTATCCTCACCGGCACCGGACTCACTCACCTCGGCTCCGCAGCAGCGCGCGACGGCATGCACCGAAAAGCTGCAGATGATTCTGCGGAGCTGACGGACAGCCTGCGGATGTTCCGCATGGGGCTTGAAGGTGGCAAACCGCAGGACAGCACTCAGGCTGGTGTTCAGCCGGAGTGGTTTTACAAAGGTGACGGATCCTGGCTGGTGAAACCGGGCGAACCTCTGTCCCAGCCTGCATTCGCTCTGGATGGCGGTGAAGAACCGGAGCTCGCCGGGCTGTATCTGATTGATAACGACGGTCAACCGGTCCGCATTGGCTTTGCACTGGGCAATGAGTACTCCGATCACATTACTGAGAAGCAGAACTACCTGTATCTGGCTCATTCCAAACTGCGACAGTCAGCCGTCGGCCCGGAACTGTTCGTGGGACAACTGCCCGCAGGCATCGAAGGCACCAGCCGGATCATTCGCAGTGGTTCGGTGGTCTGGGAAAAGCCGTTTCTCACCGGTGAAGCCAACATGAGTCACAGCTTCGCCAATCTGGAATACCACCATTTCAAGTACCGTGGCTTTCGACGCCCGGGTGATGTGCACATTCATTTCTTTGGAACAGCAACGCTGTCCACCGCCGATGGGATCCGGACGCAGGACGGCGACATCTTTGAAATCACAGCCGAGCCGTTTGGAGCTCCGCTGCGAAATCCACTCCGAAGCGTCCCTGCTGACTATCAGCCGGGTGGAGCAAGATCGCTCTGATCAGGCTGATCATTCGGCTCAATTGCGAACCGGCAACGGCTTTGACCTGTCCGAACCAGCTTCACTTTCGATCAGCTTCTGAATATTTCCCCGCCATTGCCTCGCCGACACATCCACCTCAGTTTTGCAGCACACTTTTCCCGAACAGTCTGTTACTATCTCACTGCACTTTATCCGTCCGATCCCCGCTGTCCATATCGCGAGAAGATCGTGCCATGACGAGATCTGCCCCGCAGTGTTCAGTCATTTCCACCAGCAGCATGCTGCTGGCAGCGCTGCTCACGTCAGCCGTTGTGATCCCGCCGGGGACCGCCGCTGAGCTCGATTTTGAGCAGGACATCCTGCCGATCTTTCGAGCAAAGTGCATCCGCTGCCATGCCGGGGTTGAACCCAAAGCCGGGCTTAATCTGACCAGTCCGTCGTCATTGCTCACAGGTGGCAGTTCCGGTGCCGCACTCCGAATTGGTGCTGCAGAATTCAGCCTGCTGTATGAAAAAGTCAGCGCCGATCAGATGCCGCCGGTCGGACAAAAACTCACTGCTGAAGAAAAAGGACTGCTCCGCAAGTGGATCAACGACGGAGCTCAGGGTGTCAGCGGCTCCCGGATTCTCGATGATTCAGAAGGCAACTCTGCGGTGGAACACTGGGCGTTCCTTCCGCCACAGCGGCCGGATGTACCACAGGTGCAGCAACAACAGAAAGTCCGCAATCCTGTTGACGCATTCGTCCTGCAGAAACTGGAATCACATGGTCTCACGCTGGCTCCTGCAGCAGACAGCCTGACTCTGTTGCGGCGTGCAGCATTTGATCTGAGCGGACTGCCGCCTGATCCGCAGCAGGTGCACCAGTTCTCAGCAGCCAACCATGATGATGCCTGGACGGAGCTCATCGATCAGCTGCTGGACAGCCCGCACTACGGAGAACGCTGGGCTCGACACTGGCTGGACGTCGCCGGCTACGCAGAATCGGCGGGAATCCTGAACGAAGACCGCCCGCTCCCGCTGGCGTGGAAATACCGCGACTACGTCATCCGCTCATTCAATGCTGATAAGCCGTGGGACCGCTTCCTGCAGGAACAGATTGCCGGCGATGAGCTCACCGACTACTGGACGAAGTACGAGACTGCAGCCGAACTTCCCGACGATGTTATTGAAGGAATCATCGCAACCGGCTTTCTGCGGACCGCCGCCGATGCCAGCCGACCTGATTTCAGCACCATCAAGAATGCGTCCGCTCTGTATTTCTATCCAACGCTCTTCGACACCCTGCAGATCGTCTGTTCCTCAACTATGGGCCTGACGGTGCAGTGTGCTCGCTGTCACAGTCATAAATTCGACCCCATTCCGCAGACAGATTACTACCGCATGCAGGCGGTCTTCACCTCCGTCTATCGACCGGATCAGTGGATTCCACAGATGGAACGAAGACTGCTGATCGCTTCAAAGCAGCAGCGGGAAGAAGCGGACAGAATCAACGCCGATGCAGATGTCCAGGTGAAGGCACTCAACGAACAGCTGACAACACTGAAGACAGCGGCTGTGGAAAAACTGCTGGCGGAACGCCAGGCGGAACTTCCCGAAGACATCCGAGCAGAAGTCAGCACTGCACTGGATACCGCAGCCGACTCCCGTACTGATCGGCAGAAGGAACTGGCAGAAAAATATGCCGTCAGAGTTCGCCCGGAAGGAAAGGACCTCGATGCCGCACTGGCTGAAGATACCGATTACAAATCAAAGTCCGATGGATTGAACGCTCAGGTCGCTGCACAGCAGGGGCGAAAACGTCACTTTGACGAAGTTCGTGCGGCATACGACGTTCCCGGAGAAGCCACAGCTCCCCTGCTCCTGCGCGGCGATCCGCTCACCCCCGGACCACCAACACCCCCTGGCGTCCTCTCATCCATTGCTGCACCGCAGCCATTTGAATGGACAGCTCCTGAGGGCGAGGCACGGACCAGCGGACGCAGACTGGCATTCGCCCGCTGGCTGACTCAGCCCCAGCATCCGCTCACCGCGCGTGTCATGGTGAATCGGATCTGGATGCATCATTTTGGTACGGGCATTGTGGCAACCCCGGAAGACTTCGGTGTCTCCGGTGATCCACCCTCACACCCGGAACTGCTCGACTGGCTGGCCACGGAATTTGTCGACAGTGGCTGGAGCGTAAAGCACATCCACCGACTGATCCTGAATTCTGAAACCTGGCGTCAGCAGTCACGAGTCAGCAGCTCCGTCAGAGAATCCGCAGAGTCGATTGATCCGGAAAATCGTCTGCTCTGGAGACAGTCGATCCGACGACTGGAAGCAGAACCCCTGCGCGACGCGATGCTCGCTGTCTCAGGTACTCTGAATCCGCAGATGTTCGGGGCATCTCAGACCGTCGCGCGACAGGGTGACGGGGAAGTCATCGTTCCATCGGGACAGGATCAGAACCGTCGCTCCATCTATGTCAGTATTATCCGACTGAATCCGGAAACCATGCTGGAAATTTTCGACCAGCCGATCATGTCCGTGAATTGTGTCCAGCGCAGTACATCAACCGTATCAACGCAGGCTCTGGCGATGCTGAATAGTGACGCCATGAACAGAGCAGCCGCAGCGTTCGCCGATCGAGTCCTGCGGGAGCAGCCTGATGAAGTGGTCGATTACGCGGTGATGACGGCGTTCGGAAGACCCGTTGCAGATTCTGAACGTCAATTGCTCACCACATTTCTGGACGACCAGGCCGTTCGCCATCTGCAACAGCAGCCTGAAGCTGAACAACAGCAGCCTGAAGCAACCTTCGTGATCCGCCGCAAAGCATTGATCGATCTTTGTCATATGCTCATGAGTTCCAATGAGTTTGCATATGTCGACTGAACCCTTCAGCACAGACGCCTGCCTCCGCAGTGGAATTCCGCAGCGAAGGCCATAACCGATACCAGAATTAACTGTCACCAACTGTTGCTCAGACAAACATCAGTCCCGCCTGCCAGGCAGAACATCATGAAACAGCTTCACGGTTTTTCCCGACGCAGTGCGATCAGCAGTTTCGGATCCGGTTTCGGCGGACTCGCACTGGGCACGATGCTGAACAATTCCTCCCAGGCATCGGAGTCGCCGCAGCCGCATTTTCCACCCCGAGCGAAGGCCGTCATCCAGCTCTACATGCACGGCGGTCCCAGCCACGTGGATCTGCTTGACCCGAAACCAATGCTCAATCGATTCGACGGCACAAATCCGCCCGATGAAGTTGCCGATGACGAAAATCGCACGAAAACCCTGATGGGATCTCCGTTTCGTTTTCGTCGCTGTGGTGAAAGCGGCCTGGAGTTCTCGGAAATCCAGCCCCATGTGTCGCAGCATGCCGACGACATTGCCGTGATTCGATCCATGTTCAGTGAACATCGCAACCACGAACAGGCGATCTGGATGGCCCAGACCGGTATGACCACAGCAGGTCGCCCAACGCTGGGAGCCTGGACCGCCTACGGGCTGGGTGCAGAAAATCACAGTCTGCCTGCATTTGTAGCCCTGCCGGATCCGGCTGGCGCTTCGGTGGATGGTGTCCGTAACTGGTCCAATGGCTGGTTACCACCCATCTATCAGGGCACCGCCTTCCGCGAACAGGGCAGCCCCGTACTCAACCTGCAGTCAAAGGAAACGCGATCGCCGTCCATTGAAGATGGACGTGCCCGACTGCTCCGCGAGCTCAACAGCCGACACCTTGCTGAACGACCCGGCCACCTGGAACTCGAGGCACGCATTGAATCCTTTGAACTGGCCGGACGTATGCAGCTGGCGGCCATGGACGCCCTCGATCTCTCCAGCGAATCACAGGAGACACAGAATGCCTACGGGCTGGATGACCCGGTAACGAAGTCCTACGGCACGCGCTGCCTGATGGCTCGGCGACTGGTCGAACGCGGCGTGCGTTTTGTTTCGCTGTTTATGGCAGGCCAGCCGTGGGATAC
>JALRDR010000048.1 GCA_023262145.1 Planctomycetaceae bacterium
ACAGCGGGCAGACTGAATCATGACAAGGGGTTTCATGTGCTGGTTGAAGCAGCGGCAAAGCTGAAAGCACACCAGCCCCAGCTGGATCTGCGCATAGCCATCCTTGGTGAAGGGGAAAACCGCACCAGCCTGATGAACCAGATTCGCGGAGCGAATCTGACCGAGCAGATCCAGCTGCCGGGTTTCCAGGAGTGTGCTGCTGCATGGTACGGTTCAGCTGATCTGTTTGTGCTGCCATCTCTTGTTGAGGGAATGCCAAACGTGCTGCTGGAGGCGATGGCCTGCGGGACAGCCGTAATCGCCGCAGACTGCCGATCAGGTCCACGGGAGATACTCGATCATGGCCGTCTGGGTACACTGGTGCCTGTCAACGATGCAGGAGCCTTAAGTGCTGCCATTCAGACGGCCGCTGCAGATCGACCCGGACTTCAGCGGACCGCTGAGTCTGCTCGGGAGGCTATTCACAATGACTGGACCGTTCAGAAAGCCGCAACGGAGCTGGAGGAGATTCTTTCGACAGCTGTGGAACGGCATGGTCGAATCAGGAAAAGCGGACACTGAGCAGCAGCACTGCAGGCATTACCCTGCTGAATCGGGTAGGATCAGCGGTACTTCGCCAATGCTACAGCAGCTTCTGCTGCGCAAGTCTCAACTTTCAGTGAAGAATCACACATGATTATTCGCAAGGAATACAAGTTCTACGCTGCTCACCGAAATGAGACACTGCAGGACAAATGCAGCAATCTTCACGGGCATCGTTATGGACTGCGGTGCCACTTCGAAGTGGATCGTGACGACGATGGCATCAGTACCCTGTTTGGCGAATTCGACGAAAAGATCGAACCGTGGCTGAAAAACAACTACGACCACGGAATGCTCATCAATCGTGCCGATCCCTTGTATAAAACTCTTCAGGACCACTGTCGTCGTACAGGCGAATCGTTTCGATTCAAGGTGTTTGACGGGCCGACCTGTGTGGAAAACCTGGCGTGGCTGATGTTCACTGAAATCACGGAAATGGGATTTCGGCTGGCATATCTGGAAGTCCAGGAGACCGACACGTCGGTTGTAACCTACACCCGCGAAGACTGGATCCAGGACAGCCGTTACTTTGCTGAGGTAAAGTCAGAAACCACACCCGGCATCACTGCTGAATAATGCGGTGTGGGAATCAGCAACAGCCAGTAGGCACATCAGTCGACGAACACAAATTCGTTCATGTTGAGCATAATTCTGGCCAGTGCCGGTAGTCCATGGCTGCTGGCGTAGGTCTGTAACGCTGCCAATTCAGCAGTGTCAGGATCGCGCCCGCAGACCAGCTGAAATCCCAATCGGATCTGCATTTCCAGAGTATCCGCGGATTCGCCAATTCGATCAGCAAATCGTTCTGACATCGTCAGGCAGAACGGGTTATTCAGCAGACTCAAGGCCTGCAGTGCGGTGAGCGTTTCATGCCGCCTTGGAGTGCTCTGTGAGGAGTCTGCACAATCAAGAGTCGTCATGAACGGGTCGGGCTGGGAACGGACAATAAAGCGATAAATGCTGCGGCGATGTGATGCCGGATCTGCGGGATCGAATTTGAAGTATTCATAGTGTGGCGAGTGAGCAGTTTTTTCCAGTTCAAACAGGTAAAAGCCCGGACCGCCCATTTGTGGATTGAGACAGCCGCTCACGCTCAGCATCGCATCTCGCAATTCTTCAGCAGAAAGCCTGCGACGGCTCATGCGCCACAGAAACCTGTTTTGCTGGTCGATCTGTGCAGGTTCTTCGCGGTGTGCAGAAGATTGCTGCCAGGTGCTGCTGAGCAGAATCAGGCGATGCATTTTCTTGAACGACCCACCACTACGAAGAAATTCCTGTGCCAGCCAGTCGAGCAGTTCGGGGTGGGAAGGCTGTTGCCCCATCCGTCCAAAGTCATTGGGGGAATCAACAATTCCCTCACCAAAATGATATTGCCAGATCCGATTCACGACCGAGCGCCATGTCAGTGGATGGTTTTCATCGATGAGCCATCTTGCCAGAGCGGCGCGACGATCAGCTTCTGAATGTTCTGCGGGAAGCGAGAACAGCCAGTTGTCATCGGCCGAGAGTGGCACAGTTCCGGGCACAGCCTGCTCACGCGGTTGTGTTTCATTACCGCGATGAAGCACATGCACGGTTCTGGGAATACCCTCCGTCGGTATGAAGTTGCCCTGTCTGGCGAAGTGAGTTGCAGCGGCATAGACCATCTGCCCGGCAGGAAGGGCGGCCAGTTCGTCATTCGTTTGCTTCTGCTGAGTCTGCAGATCGCTGCGTCGCTGCTGGCGATCATCCGTCCAGACCCTGTTCAGCACAGCCTGCAATTCGGCCTCCGCGGTCTGCAGTTGCTGTGTTGACTGCGGATCTGCGGCAGCGGGCCAGATCCCGTCGGTGAGGTTGGTTGTCCGCCAGCGAACGGGTGCTTCGATGGAGTC
>JALRDR010000089.1 GCA_023262145.1 Planctomycetaceae bacterium
CAAGCAATGTTTTCTTCTGCCGACCCCGCTTGTCGGAAGCAGAGTGTTCGCGTCCGGTGCCAGCGTTTCAGGGCGCTGATGATGCCGCAGAATCTGTCGTCTGCTGTTATTGAACCGGTTGCTGATCGTCAGGTGTAGTTCGTTTCGTAACGGATGCAAAGGACTCGCATTTTCGATCCAGTTCAGACAGTTCCGCAGCGTCAAGATCGGCGATCCCCTTCTCATAGTAGATCTCTGCGAGGATTGTCCGCAGTTCACTGGAAGGATCTGTCAGCACTTCCTGTGAAAGCACAATGAAATCGTTAGGCAGTTTATCACCGGAGTTTGTTTCTACGGTGATGTCGTAGCGAATACTGCGATCACCGTCAGAGCTGTTCGCAAATGTCCACCGTTCAGGTGGCATCCCGGCAAGCGGGACCGCGATGGAGTGCGGTTCGATTTCAAACGATCGCTGGCCAAGGCGGAACGATCCCTCACGCATTTCCAGTGACAGGCTCTTGTCCGGGTGCTCGATAACGACGGCCTCGAAGGTAAGTGATTCGGGCAGGGTGCCTTCAAAATACTCCCCGAGGTCAAGATCCCGGCATCGCACCAGTCTGGTGTTATCCCCGATCAGCTCCAGTGTCACACTTGAGTCGAAGAAATCAGCTGAGGACATTTGGCCTCGTGGTGCATCAAACACCATTTCAAGATTCCACGGACGCCGCAATGGCAGCCGCGATGAGAATTCCTTTCCGATGAAATTGTCCAGCTGATCGAAATAGCTGCGGAGGTCAAGGTTCTGGCAGCGAATGACCCCGGACCGCTGATCCCCCAGACCCTGCTCAGCCTGCATTGTCAATCCACCGTCGAACGCCTCAATCGCGTATCGCAGAGTATCTGCGGTGTGCCCGAAATTCACAGCCAGCGGTATCGGCCGCAGGAGTGACGGATGGAACGGGGGAAGGAAGAGCACCTCGACACGAAGCTCATAACCGTCGACATCCAATGGTTTCGTAACAATTCTGAGCGCATCGGACTCTGCCGACACGTTGCCGATTTCCACCGTTTCGGGGCCAGCCTGAAAGTCCGTCCAGATGATCGACGGTATCGACGTAATCTGCGCTGTCTCAGCATTCCTGATTGCGATGTCCGAAAGTTCCACACGATCGATGCGGAGAAGCCTGAGCGGCATATTCTCTGCACCTGCAGTCTGTGCTCTGGCGGCAGAGCGAGCGTCCTCCTCTTCATCGGCCAGACGCATCGCCTCTTCCCTCTCCTTGTCGAAATCAACGTTTTCCGTGAGTCCGCTGAAATCCAATGAAACGTGAGCTTTCCCGATGTGAAACTCGTGGATGATCAGCTCACGGCGGCGGTAAATCTCGAAGACGTTGTTGTAGAACAGGCGAATGTCGGAGAGTTCATTGTCGTTCCAGACAATCGACCTGATGCGTGCGCCAGTTGAGATCGAGCCTTCAATCCCGCGAATTCGGACGCCCTCAAACGCCCGTGAAACTGTTCGCAACGGCCACGATGTGTGCATCAGCACCGTGTAGGGAATCCCGAACAGAAGCAGTGGAAAAAGCAGGAACGCCGTCAGGCCAATGATTAACCGAAAGTCTGCCAGAATGTTGTCACTGACGCGCCGCCAGTAAGCAGTTGCTTTCCAGGCACCATAGGCACCGCCGCCCAGAATCGCCAGCAGTTCAAGGTAAAAGGGGAGCACTTCCGAATAGGGAATCAGGCAGAAAGTGATTGCGGTCAGCGCCGCACACAACTCGAATACCACCACTGCCAGTATGTATTTCAGGAGGACGGGCATGATTTGCACCAGTACGTTGAATTCAAACGGAACGGGACGTCTGCAAAACAAATTGTCCCAAAACACAGGGTTCTGGCGCCCCCGGATTCTCTGATTCTGGCCACGGAAGTCCAGCGAGCGCCCCGGAAATCTGACTCAGCCCGAAACGTGCAGCCGGGATGCCGTCCGCGAACATCTCGATGCTTGCCATCCTGCGTCGGCAATCAGCGTCGATCGGGCTGAGCCCTGAATTGTTGGAGAGTTGCTCGCTCAGATGGAAGCACTCCCTGAACGGCTTGCCCGAAAGTGAACGCCACACTTCGATGACGCTTGTCTGAGCTGACAGAGAAGCCGGGCCAGGCAGGAAACAGCACTCAGACGCCAGCGGTCGTGTTGAGGACTGACTCGGGTGTTCAGTTGGCGTGCTCCCCAAAAACGTGATTCACCTGAGCTGAGTGGCTTCTGAGCGCATCAGGGTGAGGACACTTGAAATGACAACGGTAAGAAAAAGGACGTCTGACACGGAGGCTGATCGTCGGGAGGCTGCCGGATGCGAAGTTTACTTCTCAGCCAGCGTGCTTTGTCCCAGGTCGACAGCAGGCAGCGACATACCGATCCAGTCACAGAACTTCCGCCCCACATTGTGCTGACTCCTTCTGTCCAACAATCCACCA
>JALRDR010000142.1 GCA_023262145.1 Planctomycetaceae bacterium
TGAAGTTCGTACTGCAGATGATTGCGGTTGGCGGGAATCACCATGCGCCCCGCGGCCACTTCGTCCCGGATCTGCTCTGCTGTCAAGTGGGTCTCGGACTCCGCAACTCTCTGCATCTCAGGAGTAATGATGCCAAGGCGAGCTGACTCCAGCTGAGTCACTGGTACAAAGCCCGCCGGCGGCTCCCACGCCTCCGCAGACTCATAAGCGTCTGCATATCCGTGCTTCAGAGTCCAGTCCGCCGGCATGAAGTCCCATGCGGTCTTTTCCGAGACGGCCGGCATGCCTGGAGTATCCGGGGAGGAAAATGTCATCGCCCCGGCGCGACCGGGCAGTATCTTCGCAGCTCTGGCAAAGCTTCCCGGAGTCGTTCCCAGATGATTGGTGCTGGGATCTGAAGCCTCAACCTGAGGAAGAAAGGCTGATACGCGTTCGGCATGATTCATCGATTTCTCTCCAACTGAAGGCCCCATTCGTCATGCCGGCGTCGTGGCAGGCGAACGGTTGTCAGTTACTGTTGCAGTCTCTGGGTTGCTGCGGGGGCACCGCAGGAGTTCCGCAGTCCAGCCGATGGCAGGAAACCGCTTCTTCCCTGGCAGGAACAGGCAGACTTCCACACCGGACCGGGCCGCTGGATATTCAATCCGGCAGGAACAGCGGAGATCACAGCAAAGCTGCCCACTGACCTGCTTCGCCCGGCTTCACCGAGCAGTACACGGAGTCTAGTCACTCACTGACCTCCTGACACCGCACAGAGGCAGCATCAGGGAAACGGAATTCAGAATTCCCGGTGGGGGAATTACCAGATTCGGACATACTGCTCCTTCTCTCGCCACATTTTCGACAGTGCGGAAATCGCCAACACTGGCATCCGCTCCAATATGGTTCGCCGTTTCCGGTCTGCTAAGATCCCTCCGCAGACAAATCAACCCGGCAGGATCGATTCGATTCTCACTGCATTCCAACGCGCAATGCAGGCCCCCGTTCCATCGGAATTCGACCATGTTCGCAGAACCGTCTTCTTCACACGCTCGCTACCGGGGCGTACTGAGCTGGCTGTTCGATCGCATTGATTACGAACGCGTCCGCCCGAACGGGCTGAGTCCATTTCGCCTCGAACGCATGGAGAGCCTGCTGGAACTGATCGGCAAGCCTCACCTGCAGATCCCTGCCATCCACATCGCAGGGACCAAGGGCAAAGGTTCCACCGCTGCCGTGCTCGAATCCATACTCCGCACATCAGGACTTCGAACCGGCCTGTTTACTTCGCCGCACATCGCTCGTTTCGAGGAACGCATGCGCATTAACGGTCAGCTGCCGGCCGAACTCAGGATCGTGGAACTTGCAGAACAGCTGCAGTCAATTCTGAACCAGCCCACCTCCGATCCAGCCGAACAACCTCCAACATTCTTCGAGATCACGACACTGCTGGCCTGGATGCTCTTCGCCGCAGAACAAGTCGACGTCGTGGTTCTTGAAACAGGTCTTGGGGGACGTCTGGACTGCACCAATGTCTGCCGTCCACTGGTCACTGTAATCACCAGCATCGGCCTCGATCACACTCACATTCTGGGTGCCACGCATGATCTGATCGCCTTTGAAAAGGCGGGAATCCTTAAACCCGGAATCCCGCTGATCCATGGCCCTGTCCCGGCTGCTGCCGAGCAGGTGATTGCAGCCCGGGCTGTCGAGCTGCAATGTCCCCGATACTCCATCGGCAGCGAACTTCAGTGCACCGTGATTCGTCAGGGTCGGCCAGGAAGTGCTGACCCACCCGGACTGGAATTCAGCCTGCAGACACCGGCAGCTGCCTGGCACAATCTGCACCTGCCGTTGCTTGGACACCACCAGGCACGCAATGCATCCCTTGCTGTGATGGCTGCAGAACTGCTGCAGCAGTCCGGCTATTCCGCCATCACGTCGAGTTCGATCGCCAGCGGAGTTGCTCGGACTGTCTGGCCGCTGCGTTTTGAGCAGTTCATCGGAGAACCAGTGCTGGTCCTTGACGCCGCTCATAATCCGGACTCAGTGCAGGCCGTAACGCAGATCCTCAGCAATTCCGCATGGCCTCCTGAAGCAAGAACACTGATCTTCGCCGCATCGTCCGACAAGGACGCTGAGGGAATGCTGTCGGAGATCCTGCCAGCTGTGCAGCACGTCATTCTGACTCGATTCTGCACCAACCCTCGAAGTGTGGCACCACAGCAACTGCAGCAAATAGTGAACTCCCTGCGCGCAGATGAGCGATCTGAGTGCCGCATTGAGGTTGCCGAAACTCCCGCCGCTGCACTGCAGCTGGCAACCAGCATGACCCCGCCTCATGGAGTTATTCTGGCAACCGGGTCCGCATTCCTTGCGGCCGAAATGCGAACAATGCTTGCCTCCCCGGACGAATTGTCGCCGTTCGCGACGCAGCACTGACAAGATCACAGAAAACCGATACAGTTTCTGCAGCGGTCCGAACATGAGACAGCTGCCGATTGCTGAATGCAGAATCTGAAGACAGCATGAAGCCAGAGTCAGAAGTCCGGGCCATCCATTGATGGCCCGATCAACCACCACCGTTCTATTCATCCCACAGGAGGATCCGATGTCACGACAATTCTGGCTGGGTATTGCGGGCGGGCTGCTCGCAGCAGTCGCGTTCTCTCAGGTCTCACTGACCCCCACAGTACAGGCTCACTCTGCAGACAAGGCTGAAGCATCAATGCTCTACGAACTTCGCACTTACACCACACCGGATGGAAAACTGGATGCTCTGCACGCCCGTTTCAGAGATCACACGATGAAGTTGTTTGAAAAGCATGGTATGAAGAACATCATGTACTGGACCCCGGTGGATCAGCCGAACACGCTGATCTATGTCATCGCTCACAAGGACAAGGCCGCCGCTGACGCATCGTGGCAGGGCTTTCGTAATGACCCGGAATGGAAACGAGTCGCTGAAGAATCTCAGCGTGACGGGCGTCTGGTCTCCAAAGTCGAATCTGTCTACATGAATCAGACCGATTACTCACCGAAACACTGACACTGAGAAGATCGGGCACCCATCAGAACGCGTACGAAGTCTGACGCATCAAAGTCTGAACCATTGCGGTTCAGACTTTTTTTGTGTCGGTAGCTGCCGATCATGCGGCACTATTCGTTGCCTCCGGCTTCCTTCATGTTCAGCTGTTTCATCTTGCGGTAAAGATTTGCCCGATGCACGCTGAGCAGTCTTGCGGCCTCAGTCACGTTGTTATCAGTCTGCTGAACCGCACGTCGAATAAACGATCGCTGAAATTCCCGCGTCGCTCCTTCCAGCCCCATATCCAACGCCAGTTGCTGCTGCCCGTCACTTTCCGGACTCAGGCTGAATGCCAGATCATCCGCAGTAATACGATCCTCCTGAGCCAGAAATGCCAGCCGCTCCATCAGATTCCGCAGCTCTCGCACGTTGCCCGGCCACGGATGTCCCTGAAGTCGTCGCCTGGCATCCTGAGAAAGCTGCAGAGCGGGTCGTCGCGCCTGAGCTGAAAACTGCTTCAGAAAGTACTCGGCCAGCAACAAGATATCCTCCGGACGCTCCCGCAGTGGCGGCAGTTTCACAGTCACCACGCCCAGTCGATAATACAAGTCCTCACGAAAACGACGCTCTCGGACAGCTTCAGCAAGATTTGCATTGGTGGCCGCAATAACACGCACATTGATCGGGATCTGATCGGTTCCACCAACGCGAGTCACCACATGCTGCTCCAGAACACGAAGCAGCTTGGCCTGACCACCTGGACTCATATCCCCGATCTCATCAAGGAACAGAGTTCCGCCGTCTGCCAGCTCAAAACGACCAGGACGCGCTTCGCGAGCATCCGTGAATGCCCCGCGTTCATGCCCGAATAATTCGCTCTCCAGCAGATTCTCATTCAGAGCTGCACAGTTCACAGCCACAAATGGACTGTTGGCACGGGTTCCACCGAAGTGCAGCGACTGTGCGACAACTTCCTTGCCGGTCCCACTTTCCCCGAGTACCAGCACCGGCAGATCCGTGGAGGCAAGACGGTGCACCGTATCACGCAATGTTCCAATTGCCGGACTGTCACCAACAATATTCACTCCCCGACGAACCTGCTCCGTCAGCTGACCATGACTGCGATTCAGTCTGTCCTTTTCGCGCAGGTTGCGAATCGCGACTGCTGCCTGAATACCCAGCTGTATCAGATACTCCACATCGCTCGCGGAAAAATCCCTGCCATCCAGCCGATTGATCGCCTGAAATGCGCCAATTACTTTCCCACTCTCTTCCCGCAGAGGAACGCAAATCAGATTTCGAGTGCGATAGCCACTCTCACGATCCACCTCCTGGTTGAAGCGGCTGTCCGCATAGGCGTCAGGCACCATAACGGGTTTCCCTGTTCGCAGAGTTTCCCCGACAATTCCTTTCCCTGCTGGCAGCCGCAGAACGCCCCCCGGGACCCCCAGCGCCGGACGTGCCTCAAGTTCATTCCGATCGTGGTCCCACAGAAAGATACTGCTGCGGTCGCAGCCCAGCAATGTGGTGACCTCCCGCGCAATCCTGTCCAGCAGCGGGGCCGTATCGTCGGCTGAGGAAAGTGTGGAAGCGATCTCAAGGGTGGACTTCAGACGCTGCACCTGCAGTAATGCTGCCGAATGGTTGAGCACCAGTTGCAACACCTGCGACAATGCTCTGGCTGTGATCAGCCCAAAATCCAGCAGATCTGAGTCCGCCTGTCGGCTCTCGGTCACCAGCAGATCAGCCGCCGCATGGCCTTCGCTCAATGGAAAGGCACAGTTGATTCGCGACTGTTCCCCGGGAGAACGACCGCCTCGCC
>JALRDR010000210.1 GCA_023262145.1 Planctomycetaceae bacterium
GCTGTAGCAGTGCTGTAGCAGTGGTCTGTCACCGGTGTCGCTTGTAAAAATACTGCGTCAAATACCGGAATGTGAGCTGAAATACTGGCCTTTGGACTCGCTATTGTCGAGATTTCAGGGTGATTCGGCGTACCAGCGGTGGCTCGCCCCGCAGATGTGTTCGAATGAGCCGCAGTGGTGGGTCGTTCCTATGGCGATCTGTTGCGGCGGCGATCTGTTGCGGTAGCTGGTTGTAGTCGTGGCGCCCTGTTGTTGCGATCGCTGGTCAGCCCGGTGTTTGGTTGCGAAGGGGGTCTGCAGTGCGTTGCCGCTAGGTTGATGCACCTGCAGCCGTGCGTGGTGGGAACACCCGTGTCGCGGCAAGTGATTGTGTTACAAAGCTGGCGGTGGCCAGATGTTGGTTTTGTTGAACCTGGTAGTTGATGTTGAAGCCAGCGGTGGCTGGCGTTGGAGTGAACGATGCACATTCGCAAGGGTGATCAGGTCGTAGTCATTGCTGGTGCCGACAAGGGAAGTCGCGGGACCGTCATGTCTGTCGATCGTGCCAATGGTCGGGTGGTGGTTGAGGGCGTTAACCGAGTGCTGAAGCACGTTCGCCGTGGCCATCCCAAAAGCCCGCAGGGCGGTCGTCTGCAACTGGAGCTGGCGATCGACGCATCCAATGTAGCGCTCATCGACCCGACAACAAACGAAGCAACAAGGGTTACTGTTCGCCTGAATGAAGACGGCAGCAAGGACCTTGTGGCCCGCAAGAGCGGTAGTCTGCTGCGTCAGATCTCACCAGCCAGCAAGTAATCCAGTCGACGCAGAAACCGTGCGGTTCGACGCGGTCAGGATGGACGCGGTGCGGTTGGAAATGATCGTCCAGCGTGCAACCGGCCACTGACAGCCGGCATGCGTCAGCGGATCGATGCGTGCTGATTTGCCTCTGTATTTTGCTCATCGTCGTCGCCTGTTGTTTTTGTTGCTGCTTGTGGTTTGTGGTCTGTTTCGAGCAAAGCGGGGCAGCAGCAGCCAGCGGCAACAGCAGGAGCAACGGCCAGCGGCAACAGCAGGGAAGTGAGCGGGGAACTACTGCAGGAGCCTGATTACGCCAAGACATCTTAAGGACTGCCGTCATTGCGGCAGTCTTTTTTTTGCGCTGTTGTAGATGCGCTGTTGTATTTGCGGTGGCGGCGTGCCGTGTACTGATGGTTATTGAGGTGGGATGCTGGAGCAAGCGGCTGTTAAAAGATTCCGGCTACGGGTTCTGCGAGATCTTTCAGGGCATGGTCTGCAGTGGTTTTTGTGGCGAATTGGCCGTTCTGGTGGACATCCTCAGCCGGGAAACTCAGAATGCAGTTCCCTGGAACACAGGCTACGGCGGCCTCTGGACGGGATGAAAAGATGCAGGTCCACAGTTGGTAATACAGCAGTGGACTGTCACGAGAACTTCAGGCAGGAGCAATCAGGCGAATGACTTCGAACGGCAGTGAAAACATTGAGAGTGTCCTGAAGGAAACCCGCACCTTTCCGCCTCCGGCGACTTTTTCGGCGAGTGCTCATATCAGCAGTGAAGAGCAGTACCAGGCGATGTGGAATCGCGCCAAGGATGATCCGGCGGGATTCTGGGGAGAGATGGCAGCCAATCTGGACTGGTTCCGTCAATGGGACACGGTTCTGGAAGGTGACATGCCGGATACGAAGTGGTTCAACGGGGGCAAGATCAACGCTTCGTACAACTGCATCGACCGTCATCTCACGTCTGCTCGACGCAACAAAGCGGCGATTATCTGGGAAGGTGAGCC
>JALRDR010000403.1 GCA_023262145.1 Planctomycetaceae bacterium
CGGTCAAAACGGCCAGAACAGCCTGTTCAGACTTCTCGCGAGCTTCGCTCATCCGTGCCCGCATATCTTCAAATCCGGCTCCGTCGGGGCGTCCACCAGCTGGAGGACGTCCACCACCGGGCTGCTCACCGTCGCCACCGCGAGTGCCTCGCAGTCCCTCGAACATTGTCCGCATGGCGTTGCGAGATTCTTCTTCGGCCGCATCCAGGCGTGCAACCTGGTCCTCCGAAATCTTCAGGGTCTCACGCATGTCGTCGGCACGCAGTGCGGCCGCCAACCCGGAGCTGATTCGCAGCTGCAGCGTGATCTGATCGAGGCGTGTTTTCTGCCCTTCATCCAGCAGAGCATTCAGAACATCGTCGTTCTTCTTGCTGGATTCTTCGCGTTCCTTACGCATCTTTTCCATCACGGCATTGCGTTCTTCTTCGGACATTTGCTGGAATGCATCGCGATCCAGACGCCCGGAAGTACCCTGTTCCTCGCGAAACGCTTCGATAGCAGCATCAATCAGAGCCGCTTGTCCTTCTTCAACCTTCAGTTCGTCGCGAACCTGCTGCAGTCCCAGCAGGCGAGCACGATCGTAGCGTGGACCACCAAATCCGCCGCGACCACCAAAGCCGCCAGCGCCACCGAAGCCGCCAAACCCGCCTGGGGCGCCCTGAAATCCTCCGCGACCGCCACGCTGTGACTGACGTCCCTGTTCAGGATCCTGCTGTGCCTCAACGACAGCAGTAAAGGCCACTGCCGCGATCATCAGGGCAGCAAACTGGCGAACTAACCGAATGGTGTACATGAACAAACTCCGATCGAAGGTAAGTTTGGCGAACCGGCATTCCGTGGTCAGAATCCCACCAGGAACCGCCTGTTTGGGAAAAAACTCGGGAATGGCATTCCGGGGTAAACCAGAAAGTCTCCGCCTTGTTTCTGTGATTCAGAGCGATGTGGGCAATTTTTGCTGAAATTAAGAGCTGGAACAGTGCCGTGCCCAGACGCTCCATGCACGTGTGGATCTCAAAAAAGTAAGGGTTTTGAACGAATCAGAACAAGCTGCCGCGATTCGTTCGCGGTTTCCGAGTGGACAACCCATCAGTATTCTCCGAAGATAGAGCAGGGGACACTGTGTTGTGATCCGTGTCACAACTGCAGCGGCCATGGCATCAGGCGATGAAAATTCACTAAGATGTGGTAAATCTTGCATGGTGGATTCCATCCAGAATCAGCAGCGAACCTCTGCCGGAACTGCCAATTCAACCATGGTAGATCAGGGTGTCGTTGCAGCTTCCGGTTCTGCTCACGCGATCCCTGCGCCTCTGCTTTCATTCAATCCGGATCTGCGCGAGCCGACCGACGATGATC
This sequence comes from Planctomycetaceae bacterium, assembly GCA_023262145.1. Taxonomy (GTDB): domain Bacteria; phylum Planctomycetota; class Planctomycetia; order Planctomycetales; family Planctomycetaceae; genus SXXK01. Next base: position 1,357 of record JALRDR010000403.1, read on the forward strand.
AGTCGCTCGGGGTCGTCATGGAAGCCATGTCATCGGCAGCAGCGGTGAGCATGTTTTCATCCATGACATTTCATCTGGCCGCCTGGGGAATAGCCCTCGTAGTCCTCCCCCTGCTTGGTATTGACTGGCTTGAACAATTGACATCGGAACAGCCGCCGCTTCGAGCATCGCTGGGCGATGAAGAAATCATTGATCAGCTTGCCTTTGTGGAAATCAACACCCGTATTGACGGGGAAATGACAGACGGACCCACAAGCCTCGAACAGATGGCTCGGGAACTGCAGCAATCAGAATCCGGCTGGCTGCATTCAGCGGTCGATAATATCTGGCAGAATCAGTCAGACGACGACAATCAGGAGTCGGTCGCGAACACCGGCAACCTGCTCAGGATCCCGGAGTCGGGTCTGGCGGTGACAAAGGGCAGTTTCACGGCATTCACAATTCCGGCAGCCCCCCAGCCACTGCAAAGATATTCCATCATCATTGAGATCCGACTGCCCGACGACGTCAAACGCTACCGCGTTGCAGACCTTACTGGCGAAGTACGCGGCACCGATAACTACAAACAGAATCTTCCCTGGGACAGTGATTCTCCCCTTGCTTCCGGCTATCCCACGGCGGGTGGAAAAGTAATCCACCTCAAACGCAGCAGTGTGCTGGAAGTGGAAAATAACCGCGTGCAGATCATTATCCAGGTACCAGGGGCTCGCAAGCTGGTGAAGGACGTCATCACCATCAAAAGTCGGCAACTGCGAGAAGAACAGGAACTGGAACTGGTGTTTGGCCGCCGACCGGGATCGACGAACTGAGCCACCGTTCACAGTTACCGCTCCCCGACGGCATCCAACAGCGTTGAGGTTCTCAGGGGACGCATCCGGCTTCGGGAGCTTCGGGGGCTTCCGCTGTCACAGCGTTGTCTACGCGTGCAGCCAGGGTGTCTCACACCGCTGATGTCAGTAATGCTGCCGGGTCTGCACAAAGAGCGCTTTCTTTTCCCCGGGCAGAGTAAAGTCAAAGCCGCAGGACTTGAAGAACCCGTCATTGGATGTGATGGCCATGACTTCGAGTATGTTGCGACGGACAGCCAGATCAACACACTGCTGCACCAGCTGACGTCCTACTCCTTGCCCCTGAAATTCAGGCAGCACAGCCAGGCTCCGCACCTCAGCCAGCTTCGCGGAGTAGATTTCGAGGGCAGCAAAGCCTATTACTCGCTCTGCAGACACCGCCACAAAACCGAACGGGATCAGGTCCTGAAGTTCGTCGGACGTACGTGGCAGCAGACGGTTTTCCTGCACGAAGTAACTGACCAGTTGTTCCAGCTGTCCCAGATCTTCACTGCAGGCCGGGCGAACCCTTATTGACGCATCTGCGGGCGATGAATTCATCAGACTCTCGATTTTCAATTGATCGACGTGCGGCAGGCCACTGGAATTACTCCAGTGCCGCGGACCACTTCCTGCGGATTGGATCTTCAGGAAGTCGATTGTGTTCGGGATGATAGGCAACAGTCACTTCGGCAGACCACTAAAATCAGGTGATCCGGAGCGGATTACCAATTCGTAGTCGCCTGCAGTCGCCTACCGGCTCTGCGACTCCACGCACCCTCAATGTCACGAAACAAGGACTGGTCTGATGGAAATCCTCCGCAACCTGCTGAGCGACAGCACAGGCCCCGGCAAAGTCATGTGGCTGGGAACTTCCTCCACCCCACGTGCTGACATCATCAGCAGACAGCAGGTGGAGGTGGTTGCGGGAGGTCTGGAAGACGACCATCACTGCCGCCCCGGACGTCGCCGTCAGATCACTCTGCTGCAGTATGAGCACCTGCAGACCGTAGCAACGCTACTGGGTATCGAGCGAGTCTTCCCGGAGGCCCTGCGGCGAAATATTCTGATATCAAAGCTCAGTGTCGCGTCCCTGCGATACTGCAGATTTCAAATCGGGTCTGCTGTTCTGCAGGGGTCAGGTGCCTGTCCGCCCTGTTCCCGCATGGAGGAGAATCTTGGTACCGGTGGCTATGCCGCCATGCTGGGACATGGTGGGATCACTGCTACAGTAGTGACCCTGGGAACAATCCGGATCGGCGACCCAGTCACGGTTCTGGAAGTCCTGCCCAGTTGATTTCAGGTACAACGACCGAAGTCGCTGAGATATTGAGCATCAGCGAACCACGGCCTGAAAGCTGATTTCGCCCTGTGCATGCCCGGGAAGCGGCTCCGACAGTTCAAACGTGAGCACAACGCTGCCTTCTCCGTTGGGAGTTGCAGTAACAAATCCATTGACAGCGCCATCAACGACAGCCGAACCGTCGACGTATTCCAGTCGCGGTGTCAGGTTGTCCACAATCTTTACGCCTCGCAGTTCCACGTCACCGGTATTTTCAAAGCGAATGGTGAACTGCACCGTTTCTCCCTGATGTGCCTCACCAACATCAGCCAGTTTCAGCAGCCGCAGTACACCCTCCTGATTCTGATCCTCCAGCCCCACTGTTTCCTGCAGTTTGATCACGTCACGCAACTGCGAGGCAGAATCCGTGGCCATGGAGATCATTGGAAAGTCCCGCCGGCTCCACGCCGCCGCGTTGCTGACCGCCGCAGCGATTTCGAATCCATCTCGACGCAGAAAACTGCTGCTGCTGGTTGTGGCTCGACCTTCCTGACCTGCATCAACTTTTGCAGATTGCTCCAGTCGCATCCTGCCACTGGACCCTGCTGCTGTATCCGCTGCCAGCATTTCATCCGCACGATTCCTGAACTCCATTGCCACGAGGGCAGTCTGGCTGGTGTTCTGGGTCACGCCCTGATCGCCTCGCAGACGGGCCACGGCCGCCGCATCACGGGCTCCCACGGCCCGCTGAATCTGTGTCTCTGCCGTCAGGCCATTCAGCCTGCGAACGGATCCAAACCGCGGAGCGTAGACGGCGACACGATTGGAAACGGTGCGTCGCCGCTCCCCGGATGCAGACACCCACGCGGCCACCGTATCTTCTGATTCCAGACCGCTGTACGGGGCTGCGTTCAGGGCTGCAGTCGCTTCCCGATCACCTCCGTCGAAGAGATATTCATCAGGGTAGACATCGGCCAGCGGGGATGCAGCAACCGTTTCCATCGCTCCCAGTTGCGCTGCGATCAGGCGTGGCGCCGGAATGGGGCCGGATCCGGCTGCAACGGGCTGCCAGGTTGCCTGGCGTATCACAGGTGATCCGCCGGAAACACCCGCCCCAAAGACAGCAGTCTGATCGGGATAGTTGGCCGTTTCGGACAGACCGGCCGGCCGAGTCGCACCAGGCTGCTCAAGCGGCACCGGCGTCGTTGTGGAATAAACATGTTCCGGTTCGGGCTGCAGCATCGAATGCAGACCGCAGCCAGACAGGGCTGTCAGCCCCAGTATCACGGCAGCCGCAGTGACCCCGCGACGACCGTAGTCCCACGCCGTGCTGACCATCCGCCCAGCTCCGCCTGCCCGCATCCATGTTGTTACATCTGAGTTCATCAATCGTTCCTTCACCGCTCTGCCGCGACTCGACGAATCTGTCCGACAGGGCTCATCCTGGCAAAGCCGGTTGCTTCTCCGGAAGGATTGCTGGGGCCGACCTGTCCCCCATTTCCGAAGAACCCGGCCGTTGTCCCCTCAACTGCAGGCTGCCGACTTCCCAGCCGAATGATCGCCATTGGACGACCGAGTTCACTTGCCACGGCGACCGCGTTTCGCTGCTGCTCACCGGACAAGGGCAAATCACCTTTCAATGGATCAGCTGATGCAGCCAGCCGCGGATTCTCCAGATAGATGATCCGGGTCACCAGCAGTCCCTCCGCTGCAGCCTGCAGGTCAGCTTCGGTAAGCACAATCGGCACCGGAAACTGATGCTCCAGCCCGGTTGGCGGATGCAGTCGATCCAGCAGTTCCACCGACGGATAGAAGCTGACCCCCGGGAACTCCGGCAAATCACTGATGTGCAGCCGATACAGATAACCTGGCGAGGCCGCGAACTGTGCCGGAGCAGGCCCCGTTGCAGTTGCAGCCGATTCGCCATTATGAACCGCAACATTTCCGGTCGTCGGCAGGTCCACTCGCACCGGCTGCAGCCAGTTCGGATCACGTTCACGGACACGTCGCAGGATCTCTGCATTGTATCCAGGCGGAAGACGGTCATTAAGCGGCTGAAAACTGCCGGCCAGGTCCTGCGCCAGTGTGCGTCCGCACGTCAGTGCAACCAGGAACAGCAGTATTCCATTGAAAACCGGCTGTTTCATCTGATTCTTCCTTTACCCGATTCTGCACTGTTTCCCGACAACAGGCGTGTACCGCAACAGTCGGGCTGATAAGAAAACAGGGCGAAAGAAGCCATCGCTTCGTTCACCCCGTGGTGTTCCGCTCAGTTCTCCTCCGCGGTTTGAGCCATCCTGATCCTCAGGGTATCCAGAACGGCCCAAGCCACTGATTCAGCGTCCTGCAGGAACTGAGACATCTCCCGGAGCATAGACCGGGTGCTTTTCTGAGTACTGGATGTGTCGCACCGGCTCAGGCATGCTGTAACCCGGCGAATGCTCCACGTCGATCAGCAGATGATCAACAGGCTCAGGCATTCGGTTCTGAGTCAGGTTTCGAATGGTGTGTGACTGCAGACCGGCAGGGCCGCCGAGTGGCAGGTGCGGAGGTCCGGGAAGTCCGATTGGCGTTCCGCTGGTGGGTGAACCCCAGACTGGAGTCGGCCCGACACCGGAAATTGGCAGTGGAGCACCAGGTGCACCGGCGGCTGCCACCATCGCTCCGGGAACCCCGCCCATGTGACCGGGAATCAGACCGATTGGTGTCGGTGGAGCGTGCTCGTTGTTGAATCCGTCCAGAATCATCGAGACCGGCTGAACACTGCCATCCGGCTGCGGAACCATCTGCACGTCGTCAAAGTGCATCTCCTTGTTGCCCAGTCTCAGAACCAGCATGATGGTCCCCAGACGTTCAGCCTGCTGGATGGGGTCCACGCCTGGATCCAGTGTTGTGGAAACCAGAGTTTCCACACCGGCGATCGCTCGGGCCTGATGCTCCGGATCCGGCAGATAGATCACCTTGGTGATCATGTTGTTGCTGCTGACGTGCAGCAGATCATCTTCGGTCAGTTCCAGTGGAACAACGTTGTGCTCAAGATAAGCGGCGGTATTGGGATCAGCAGCTCTGACTTCCAGCGTCGGGTACAGGCTCACACCTTCCCAGCCTTCTCCTGGAATATCACTCAGCACCAGCTGATAAATGGCACCCTGACCAAAGTCAGCACGGCCCGGAACAAACTTCTGGTTGCGAGCCAGCAGACCGTTGGAAACCCAGCCGACAGACATGCCGGCCTGCCCCTGGAAGGTGACCTGAGTTGACATTCCACCAGCGGCGTGAGCTGCGGCGGCAGAATGAGCTGCTGGCTGAGCCAGAATTCCCAGCACACCCGGCCCCGGCCCGTCCACCATTGGCCCGGGATGCTGCAGCATGGCCGGTGGAGGTGCGACGTGCTGAGTCGACTTCAATGCGGTCGTACCAGACGTCCCGGACAATCCGGAACAGCCCATGCAGACCACCGCGAGGGCGCCCAGGGCCAGAAAATAGTATCTCATCGCAACCCCTTCCTTGAGATGCATCCTGAATCGAAGTGTTCCGAACTTCGATCCAACGGCCATCGGCCGACAACCGTATTCCCTGACGGAAGACAATCACTTCCGCAACTGAACTGACATCAATTGACACCGGAATCCGCACTGAACCCTGACGGTCAGAAGCAATCTGGGTCGACCGCTTCGTGGATCTCCGGTTAGACTGCGTTCCGGTGAGTTCCACCACGCAGACGTCTGCATCACCCACATTCAGCATGCCCGAACCACAATTCCGACATGCACACCTTCAGCACTTACGGCATCGGGAAGCGGATTACAGCAAATCTCCTGTCTTCTCTTCGGGTGTTCGCTCGGCTTAACTTTTGACAAATTCAGCAGATTCCGAATATGAATCACAAACAACAGAACCCATCCAGACTGAATACTTTCTCATTTCAGCTTGCGGTTCTCGCACTGCTCTTCAGCACTGTCCAGTCACCCGCGCACGGCTGGAATGCGGATGAACCCGCTGTAAAGCAACAGCCAGCGGCAAAATCTGCTGCTCCAGCGCCAGCCGGCGACCTGCCAGCAGCTGACCAGATTCTGTCTGAACTCCGTGACCGCCTGCAGAACCTTGAGAGTCTTCAGTGTGACCTGCATCAGACGGCTCTTATCAACGGTGTCAGCATTATTTCCGCCGGCCGGTACACCCAGGCCGCCGGAAACCGTGTCCGCCTGCAATTGATGCTCTTCCCGGCGGCGCCGTTCACCGTGCAGAGTAAGCAGGACATGCAGCTGGACACGAATCCGATCGCTCCGGCAGCAGACACAGCTCGTGGCAGCCTTCTACAGGTCTCCGATGGTACGGTCCTGCATACAGAATGGAAAAATGGTGAATCGGTGGTGGTCACTCGCCGCACGATTGCAGACATCCTCGAAGCAGCTGAAGACATTGAAAATTACGATGCCTCAGCAGTGCTCGCAGATCTGGGGGTCGGCGGACTGCGTTCGCTGATTGCCCGACTGCAGGACACCATGACATTTGCTCCCGTCAAGGAGCTGACCGTCAATGACCGTCGCATTCTGCAGGTGACGGGGCGCTGGAACGATCGCGTCCGCAAGGAAATCTTCCAGTTGCCGGAAAACACATTTGTCCATGAGCTGCCATGGATTCCGGAATATGTGCAGGTCTTCGTCGATGCTGAAACAAATCTGCCCAGAAGAATTCAGTTCCTGAAGCACAGCACAGATGCAACACAGAAAATCGCTCGCCCGCTGCTGACGCTCGATCTTCGAAAAATCGAAATTAATGGGCAGATCGACGATCAGCTGTTCGCCTATCGCGCTCCTGAAGGCGCTGCGGAAGAGGATCAGACAGAAGCACTCATCCGCTCCATCAAAGGTGAACCGCTGCCGCAGGCTCCACTGCAATCTCCACAGTGACTCAGCTGAATGCGCGTCAGCTGAATGTGACTCAGCGGAATGCGGTTCTGTGTCCCCGGCACAACAAAGTGACCGCACAACCTGACGGCGTCTGGCTGCGACTCAGTGCCCCGCAATGAAACAGGGGCAGGCGAACGTCGTATGGCCTGCCATCCGATTTTCTGTGCTTTCCGGCAGGGCATCCCGCCAACAGCCGCAAACTCAGACAAAACAACGTTGCTGCAGCATGTTTGCAGCATCCGAGCAACGCCGCGTCTGAAATTGGTCTGCTCTCCGGGACTCATCTGTTCCCCGGGGCGCTCGAGTGCTCAACAGACTACCCCAGCAGTCGCTCGCCCAGCACCAGCAGGGCTCCCGCAAACACCCCCGCAATCTGGTCGTCAGCCATCACTCCCCAACCATCCGGCAGACGTTCAAATCGGCGAATCGGCCATGGCTTGGCAATATCGAACAAGCGAAACAGCAGGAATCCCGCCACGAGCGCCGCTGGAGTTCTCTCCGAGAAACAGTACACCAGCGGAAATGCAGTGATCTCATCCCAGACCACACTCCCCGGATCTTTCCGCCCGCGGAGTTCCGCCGCCCTGCGACAAAGCGGTACTCCCGCCAGCATCATCATCCCCCAGAACACCAGGCACTCAGTCGCTCCCGCAGACCAACGGTGGAGGGCCCAGCCCAATGGAAAACACCAGAGACTGCCGAATGTTCCCGGCGCCAGCGGGATTCTGCCGGCACCGAATCCTTCCGCCGTCAGCAGCACCAGTTGATCCCACCGGGACATCTGCTGTGGATCTGGACTGGACATGAGCGTTCCTTGGTTCATTCAGGGACAGACGCATCAGCGACTGGTCAGTGATCACGAAATCGCAGCTGCAGCGTGCCTTCATCAAATGCCAGTGGCAGCCCCGCAGGAGCAACCTGACAACTCGGCTGTCGCTGCAGTTCCGGCACCAGATCGGGTGAAACATACAGATGATCCAGCTGCAACGTATTGGGGATAAACATCCACCGCTGATCCCCATAGCGCTCCCTGATGGTCTCGATGAGTATCTGGTCAGACGCCACCGTTGCCGGGATCTTTGCTCGCTCCATGTCACCGGTTGTCAGGGTGTTGATCAGTGTCTTCCGTTCATCAATGGCATCCCGCAGACGCTGAGTAATAAAGTCTGCATTCCCGACACCGAGAGCATTTCCCTGAGATGCCTCAGCCAGCGATAACACTCCGATCACGCGAATTCGTGGTGTCAGAACGTCCTCAAATCCTCGTATTCCGCGGCGACCAATCACATTGGTATCCATCCCGGTGCCGCTCCACGTCTTCCCCATGGAACCCACGATCAGCACATTCAGATCGTCCACCGGCAACCGCGGAAAATAGCTCTGATGGTGAATCAGCAGTTCCGCTTCTCGGCCCAGAATCTGATCCGGCGGAATCGCATGCAGCTCCGCCGTCTGGTCATAACCGTCCTCCAGGATGGCCAGCCCACCAAGAATGCGGCCGCTGTCCAGCACGAATTGTCCCATCTCCAGCAGCATCTCCTTCATGCCGGCAGCACCGGACGAGTGAAATGTCTGTGCGGAGCGGATCTTGCCCATTCCCACGACCATCATCTTGGTCAAACCACTCTGAATCGGCCCGGCAAAACAGGTGTGCAGTTTGACTCGATTGATCACCAGCACCCCGGCCGACTCATAACAGTGTCGGTCCATGAACACCGGCCCGGTTGAGACATCTCCGATCTGCACCACATCCATGCTGGCACGAATTGGCATTTCCATCGCCGCTTCCGTAATCCCCAGCGACTCAATCATCGCCTGCTGCCCGGAACCTGTTGCTCCGTTATGGGACCCCATGC
>JALRDR010000252.1 GCA_023262145.1 Planctomycetaceae bacterium
CAGCACGGGCCGCAGCACGGACTGAAAAATTGGCACCCCCATTAAGACACGGAAAAAGTTCAGCTTGCTGAGTCCCTGTGAAGTTATCTGACCATGCTGAGCAGAGTCAGACATTCCGGCTGCGGTGTGAATTCTCCGACACAACAATTAGACTGACGTTGCATTAAACCGGTGCCCGGTTCAGTCCAGTTCACAAAGATTACGAGATCCGCAGCATGTTTGGTATGGCAGGGGAGACAGAATTTGATTTGCGATTTCGACTGCTGGGGATTCCGGTGCGGGTGCATCCGATCTTCTGGCTTTCGACAGCCTTCATGGTCTGGAATGGAGATCATCTGGATCGCACAATCATTGGCGTGCTGGCAATTTTTGTATCCATTCTGGTGCACGAACTGGGGCATGCTGTGGTAATTCGCAGGTTCGGGTATCCATCTGAGATTGTCCTGTACTTTTTCTGCGGGTATGCGACGTCCTCACATTTTCCGTTTCGGCGAGCACTGGCTGTCTCAGCGGCCGGCCCCGCTGCCGGTATGTGTCTGGGTGTCGTCATCTATGTGATCAGGAGTTTTCTGCCGCCGCAAATGATGTCGAATCCACTGATTCAGGAAGCATTCCTGATGCTGCTGTTTGCCGGAATCATTGTGAATGTGCTCAATCTGATTCCCTGTCTTCCCCTTGATGGTGGCCAGATCATGGCCGCGACTGTGAGGAATTACCGCATCGGAGGGATACGATCGGGCGATATGCCGTTGAGAATTTCGGTCTTCGTGTCCGGGGCTGCAGCACTTTGGGCTGCGATGTGTAATTCCCGCGGCGGTGATTTCTTTCCGGCGTGGCTTTACTGGCCGCTACCGGAACACGCTGCGAATCTCTTCCAGCGTCTGCAGCCGGACCCGCAGTTTCTGATGATTTTTATGGGCTATCTGTGCGTGATGTCGGTGCAGCAACTGAATCAGTATCGCTCATGGTAAATGGCACTGGTGCTACCTGACAGCAAGCTCCTGAATCTGCGCTGCGGTGAGTGCTGTCGGGAAAACCGCAAATTCATCCAGTCTGCCTTCCCAGTTGTCCTGGTTGTCACTTCTGCCGCCAAGAAACACCCGATCAATGTGGCAACTTTCAGCGTTGCCGGTGATCTCTTCAGCGCCGTTCAGATAGACACGAATGTCCTCACCATCGCGAACAATTGCGAGATGGTTCCAGGTCCAGCGTGAGATGATCGTCTTTCCGGTGAGTCGCTGACTCTCACTCAGGCCGCGCTGGAAGACAAGTCGGCCGGCTGAGTCTCCCTGTCCCAGCAGTCCCAGATGCTCACCGCCAGCACTGATTCCATGGTCGTGATCACGAGAATAGATCCACCCGGCAACCGGACGCGCATCCAGTGGTATCCCATTCCAGAACCAGCCGGAAACCGTGTACTGCGAAGCAGTGTCAGGCAGCGCCGTGGCCAGGCGACCACCCGCAAAATGCAGACTTCTGTTACTGACCCCGTCTGCGCAGAAAACTTCGGAATGCGGACCTTCGAGGTAGAATGAAACAGGGGCTTCGAGGTGACCGTGCCGATGGTTTCCGCTGGAGTCGGTTATGATCGGTCCTGAAAATTCATTCATTCGCCACCAGGCTGCCGGCGCCAGCCGACGAATTGCCTCGCCACCCGGGCCTTCCGGTAATTCTGCCGTTCTGCGGGGCTTTCCGGATACGTGCTCCAGCATACGAATTGCCGCTTGAGTGATTCGGGGTTCGGCATTTACTTCGAGGCCGGCAGATCGTGCAGCCCATGTGTTATAGCCGCCCAGCAGATGCTGTTCCGGTGGTGGAATATAGCCGTCACCGCCATTGGCCAGTTCGATGACCATGGTGTGCTGTAGTGGGCTATGTGCTTTGACCTTCAGGCCGGTGATGGCATACGTTTCCGTCGGAGTGGTCGCGATACCAATATCCCCCAGTCGAATCCCCTGCACCACGACCTCTGTCTGCCCTGCCTCATGCAGCAGAATCTGCTCACGCGCGTAGACTTCCGGCTGCGTCATGGGGAGTCGATCTCCGATTTCGCTGACGATTCTTTGTGCCCACTCCAGCCGCTGCCGATCAGGAATGCGATACTTCAGCGGTAATCGCGTTTCGCTCATCGCCAGTGACAGATCGGACTTGTATTCGATTCCCTGCAGAGCGTCCTGCGCTGCTGCAACCATTGCTGCTGCGTACTGCTCGATCGTCTGGTCCGGATCCCACGTTTCCGGGTGCATGTAGTCGCGTCGCCAGATATCTCCGCTGCACCCGTGGGCCATAGCCGCGACAAAGCCAGTGCCGGGGGCCAGTCGCTGTTTGAGACCTTCCGCGAACAGGCCGAAATAATCGGCACTGATATCACGGTCTCCGTAGTAATGCATCGAAAACGCAGCCAGCACTCCCAGTGGTGCTCCGTTCCGGCTGCGAAAGGAGATGATCTGCAGTTCAGGGTCTTCAGGCCCGGATTCTCCGGTGACATCCTCAGGTACTCGACCTGCATGCATATTTGCTCTGACTGTGGGATTGCCGAATGGATCTTCAATCATTCGATCCGGCCTGCGAATCCATCTTCTCAAGGCTGTCAGCTCGGGAATGGACACACTGCCGAATCCTGCTTCGGCAGGCTGTCGGGCGTCCCGAGCTGCAGCAATTGCCTCAACAAGTCGCGCCCGCAGGTAGGGAACATAATCCGGATCCGCGTCAGTACCGAGGCATCCCATGGACGCTGGAGCCGTATGCGAATGTGTGGCGGAAATCAGAATCCGATCCGGAGCCAGTCCGAGTTTCTGTTTTGCCAGAGCTTTCACATCATCCAGAAACACACGCCCCATCATGCAGCTGTCGACAACAACAATTGCCAGCTGTGTAGCGCCATCATCAAGATAAAACGCTCGAGCATTGACCTGCGTTTTGACTTCAGAAATGCTGCGACTGGTCATTCCCCCGTTGACCAGAACCGGAAACTTCTGCGGGGTGACGTCGATCACTGCTGCACCAACCTGCAACTGCCCCGCACAGACTTCATGCTGAATGACCATGACGCCAACCAGCAGCAACAATGTCATTGTTCGGATTACGGTCATGTTGAAGTCTCCTGCAGAGATTGGTCAGACTGTTTGCTGCCACATGATAGAGCGGCAGCCCGGTAGAACTCCAGTCAGCGGAGCAGTCGGGGCCGCTGCAGCGGTGACAAGGCGGAGCGGCGGCGACAGCACTCACATCAATGCGGGTTGCTGCGTCTCATTCATTCGCTGCAGCTGTGACAGGATTTGCTGCGCAGCCGGCGATTCGTCCTCCGCGGCGTCCCAGAGATCAGCAAAGACGCGGCCGCGTCCCCATGACAACGCCTCGCGCACAACGCTGTACAGTGACTCAATCTGAGGCGGCGAAAAATCCCCCGTTGCTCGCAGCTCAGCCATCATTCCGCCCGATTCACGACAGGGAATCACCGTGCAGACATCCGCACCGTGTCGAAATGCGAAATCCAGCGACTGCAGTGCTCGCTCAATTCCCTCGGTCTCACTGGTCCACGGTGGCCGCAGCAGAATAAATGAACGAATACGGATCTGCTGGTGCAAAAGGGTGTCGCAGGCACGACGGTAGTCGTCGAGCGTCATTTGCTTGTTGAGCCGAATCAGTGTGGGCTCATGCGATGTTTCCAGTCCAATCGCCACTTCCAGAGTATTACCACACAGATCACGAAACTCACCGCAACGATGGTCACACAGTTGGGGGTGGTTCTCCACAGTCACCGTGGTGAAGCCGCGAACAAGCTCAGCGATGGCAGGCCATTCCGCAGGGGCAATGGCGGCAGAATCAAAGAAACTGCCACTATTGTACAGTTTCAGATTCTCTGCCGGAGACAATTGCTGCAGGGCAAAACGAATCTGCTTCGCGATTGCTCCGCCCGGCACGGATTTCTGTGTGGTATTCTTCCACAGATCACACATGACGCACTTCCACGGACACTCCCTGTTGGTCAGGAATATTGTGGATGTCGTCTGCAGGCAGCCAGCAGCCGAATACTCAGCTTCAGAGAGAAAATGCCAGGGGCGAAAGACATCAAGCGAATTCCGCTGCCCTCGAAGATCGAGAATCCTGCTGGTCAGAGACTGCAAGCCGCTCTCTCCTCATTCGATCCTTCAGACGGGAAGAATTCCTGCTGCGGCACGGGCAGCATCCCAGAGTGACTGTGGCATCAGAAACACCAGCAGCGTTACCACCGCACAGATCAACGCGGCAATGGGAGCAATCTGTCCGGATTCCTTTTCGGTGGATACCGTGGACTGCTCAAAATACATCAGGCCGATGATCCGCAGGTAGTAGGTGGCTGCGATCACCGCATTGACC
>JALRDR010000273.1 GCA_023262145.1 Planctomycetaceae bacterium
GCGAATCTGAGCAGAACGGTTGACACTGCCAAAATAGCCAATCGTTCGCTGAATCTCCGCAACGAAGTCGTTGAAGACCGGTCGCATCGCCTGAAATACAGCCTTTGGATCCGGTGCCTTTGTAGCGTTGCACTTCAGATGCTCTGCTTTGGCAAAGGTCAACTTCATCTCTCGCGTGAGTGCTCGCGTAAAGTGGTTTCCACCGATCGGTACGTTGCGAATCCAGATGCTGCGACCGTTGGAAACGAGCATCGTGGACGCGTCCGCACCCATATCAAGAATGATGTGGTAGTCCGCTTCAGCGTCCGGTTCCGGTTTCTCAGGAGTTGGTCGGAATCCGAGTATGTCGTATGACAGGAAGTTGTAGAGCGCAACAGGAGGAATCTGTATGAGCTCAACCTCCTTACCCTGCTCTGTGAGCGGCCGCATCGCTTCATATACAAGATCACGCTTCATCGCAAACAGGCCAACTTCAGCCTCCAGCATGAACCCGCTCTCTTCCACTCCCCCACCAATCGCCTGATAGTCCCAGACAACGTCATTCAGGTCGAAGGGAATCTGCTGCCGCGCCTCATAACGCACAATCTCCCCAACTTTACTCACCTCAACCGGTGGCAATTTGATGAATTTCGCGAGCGAACTCTGGCCAGGAACGCTGATGGCAATCGCGTCCCCATCAATCTTGTTACGGCCCAGAAACGTCTGCAACGCTTCGTTGATCAACTGCTCCGGTACAGCATCCGGTTGGCTCAGAATCTTCGGGTGCGGAATGTAGTCGAAGGCCACCGCGAAGACACGCTGACCGTCGTCCCCGCGACGAAGCTTGATTGCCTTCAATCCAGCCTGCCCGATCTCGATTCCCCAGGCACTTTTTGCGTCAGCCATGTTTCTTCCTCACCAATTCAGCGTCGCACCAATTCAGCGTCGCACGAGGCGGTCAATTTCAGTAACCCAGGAGCTAATTCAACGGAGACATTTAAACACTCTGCCGCTCACACAAACACCGTGCCGCATTCTGCATGGTGGTCAACCAGTCTGCAGCAACCAGTCTGCAGCAACCAGGGTTCAATTCAACAGGGCATCCTGAGATGCAAGTTCAAAGTACCAATCAATTTGCTTACAAGTCAACTGATCCTGATCCCTGCCATAGCAACGACATCGATAAACAATCGTCCATCGCTCGCTCCAGAGACCCATTGAGCTGATCGTCGCACGACCCGGAACAACCAGAATCTCACAACCAGAATCTCACAACAGGAATCCCACACACAGCAATACGTCGCTGGCCCTCAAGACTCTCCAGAGACACCCTGAACGCCCACAAGGCAGCAAAAACACCGCCCTGTAGGTAAAACGACAGTTTCAGGCCATCCGAAGCACTCCACTTTCGCTTACAGACCGAAATGCCCTGAGTTCCTGGTGCCAACAGCTTTCTGACGAGCGAATTTCGCTCAATGTTCCTGAAAATGGCTGAATTTTTGAAGAATTCCAGCTCTGTTCCACAGCCTGCTGCAGATGTATGTGCGGTGAATTCACTGTTAACACTCAAATGATCTGTAGCAGTTGCAACGATCCTC
>JALRDR010000351.1 GCA_023262145.1 Planctomycetaceae bacterium
GTTGACTCCAGAACCGACGCTGAGATTCCCGTGATAATGGCCTCCATTTCGCGTCCCGCCCTGCTGGATACGTTTCTGACGCTGATCGACCAGCTGGGTGATACAGTCGATGTAATCGTTGAAACCAGCCACGAACAACCGGAAGGCAAACACCTCGACTTCTGCCGCAGCAACATTGATCTTTCCGTTCTGCAGAGCACTTTGCTCGATTTTGAGGATCTGCTCCTTGATGACGGTTGCTTCGGCATCGCTGTGCTGAATCCTCGGAAACCACTTGAAGTACAGATGGATGAGCACAAACTTCTGGTGGTCTATGGCCGAGATAACGATTTGTGTGAACAGGTGCTGAGGGATTTCAATGTACCTCGCGTTGATGACATGAAGTTCATTACTGAAGCGGAACACATCCACAACTCTTCACTGGAGTATCTGGATCGCTTTCGGGAACTTTGCTTCAGCCTCGGCATCGATGACTGACCTCGACGCTGAACGGAGAAACGTCGCCGAGTCAGGTGCAATTCCGCTCAGGGAAGAGCCATGCATCTGATCTGCCTGTGTGCCGAAACCGGTGACTCTGATTTCGGGGCGGCAGGCTGCCACGGAATCTCGCCATGTCCCGCAATCGCCTCCATCCCGTTCGCCCTCCCTTCTGCCTTGCCAGTCTTCTGCTGCTCACGGCACTGACCGTCTCCGGCTGCGCGACAGCAATGTTGAATACCAGCCCGCAGTCTGCCAACGGCGATTCAGGAATCACGCTGGCTATTGCACAACTGCCGGACGTTCCCGCTTTCGACGACGTGATGGGCACTGGCGTCACGGAAGATCCAACCGCAACGTCTGAAGAAACAGTAATCGCCGATCCGACACCGACCACTGTTCAGCACGTTCCTGATGCAGAACTCACTGCGGAGCAGGCGACGGCAGAGACACCGATCAGCGCGTTGACTGAGGTACTCGGCCAGGCGAACGATCCGGTAGCTCCACAGACGGACGCCGCTGCTCAGCTAACAGAGCCCTCTGAGACAGGATCCCCTGCAACCCCCGCGACTACGGACGCTGCCGGCAGCAACGAGTCTGTCGGCGAGACAGCGGATCTGACGACAGACGTCACCAATACAGACCCCTCAGAGAATTCGGATGCAGTCAACATTATCCCTGCAGAGACCATCACTGACACTCAGACCGAAGCAGACAGCCCAGCGCTGAATACGAAGAATACGAATCCTGCTGACAGCCCGGCAGATAATGATCGGGCAGATTCCACCAGCGTTGAAGTCGTGGCAACGGACACCGCAGCGATTGCCGCAGACTCTGGCCCGGCCGACAAGGGTGATGCTGCTTCAAATTCCACAGCAGAGGCAGCGACAGAAACTGCGCTGACAACTGAACCGACAGCAACCGCCGTCGACGAGAATTCCAGTGTCATTGCCCCTGGTGCAATACATACGCCGGAAACAGCGTCATTGGCCATGTCTCCTCCGAAGGCATTTGCATGGAATCCGGAGGGACGTTCAACCGGACAGCGTCCATACCGCGTCTGCCGCAGCGGAGATGGTGCCTTGCGAGTGCTGATTATCGGAAGCCTGTCCGGACATGATCCGATTTCGGAACGCATGGTGAACAGCCTCGCGAATCGCCTGCACTCGGACGCGCTGATTCTGGGAGGGTTTCAGACCACGATTGTGGAAACCGGCAACCCAGACGGAAAGTCTGAAAAAACGTTCCTCAATTCCGCGGGACAGTACGTCAATCGACATTTCCCCGGCTCGATTACGGGGACTGTCGAACAACAATGCACTGAAGTGACGTTCCTGCTGAACCTTGTGGACACTTTCCGGCCAGATCGTGTGATTCACATTCGCACAGTTCCGGGTCACGGTGTTGTCGGTGCAACAGATAATGCGGTGACTATCGCCAGACGGATTGCCGCGGAACTGCAACTGGCCGTCTACAACTATCCACAGATGATTCGCAAAGGATCTCTGGAATACTGTCTGGCTGTCTCCACTCCCGTAGAGGTACTCACACTCGCGATCCCGAACACCATTGCGAGCGACGCCGAATATTCACGTTGGGAAGTCTGCCTGCTCAGCCTGCTGCAATCGGACGCCGCTGTGGAGCAGGCTGCGGATGATGCCGTAACCGCGGGTGGTTCGGCACGCCGGTAATTACACTGTCGCCGGCTGATGAATATCCCCGGGGGCAGGCCGAACATCCCCGCTTTCCGCTTTCCGGCAGATTCTGCCGTACAGATCGCCGCTGATCCGCTGCTGCTCCCGCTGTTAAATCGGCTTCACTGCTACCCTGGCCAGGAACGCCGCAGCGGACTATTTCCAGAGCTCAGGCAGTCTCAGAGCTTCGCCTGACTTTCCGCAACTTACCGCCGCAGAAACTTCCACTTTTTTGCAGCGTCTGCATCCATGGATTGAAACTGCAGTCTATCCGGCCCCCCTGCAGGCTTTTTCCTCAACAACCCATCCGGAAATGACGATTAGTGAAAATGGAGTGTCTTTTTCGGCAAAAGCCAGAGTGCGCTCGCAGACAACTACCGCGGAACTGTGCAGGAAGTCCATTTTGGCGCCGAGCAGTTCCCGGGCACATTACGGTAACGACGCCGCAAACAGACTCGGAACGATTCGTGCACCGATCCTCCATACCCATTCAGCTCCCGCTTGCCCTGACGCTGCTTTACTGCCAGATCGTCGGTGGCCAGGAGGGCCTGCAGATGTCACCCCTGCCTCCACAACAGGCGATGACCGCCGGGGCTGCACGACCAATTTCCGCTCCACTCCAGATTTCCTCACATCGCTGGGAATTCAATTTTCATAATGCTCCATGGCTGCTGGTCCTGCGGGCATTCGCTCAGGAATTCAACTACACACTGCAGATCTCTGCAGAAACGGAGGGTTTGTTTTCGTTCTATGAAGAGCGGCTGCTGAATTCGACAGAGTCGATCGACATCCTGAATGATGCACTGCTGCCCACAGGCAGAATCCTGATCCGTGACTCGGAACGGCTGACGCTGGTCAATGCCAACGAAACCATCCCTGGCAACATGGTTCCCTTTGTCGCAGTCAATCAAATCGATGAGCTGGGCAGGAACGAGCTGGCAACAGTTGCGATACCGCTCAAGTCAGCGGATACACCGCAAACGGTTGAGGAAGTGGCCCAGCTTCTCAGCCCGCTTGGTCAGGTTCGAGTACTCAGCAACGCCGGCCGCGTCATCGTGACTGACACAGGCAGCTACCTGCGCCGAATGCGGGATCTGCTGCTCGGCTCAGGCCTTGCAGCCGCTGATCAGCACGTCCACGTGTACCAGTTGCGACACGCCAGTGCCGAAGAAGTCGCGCGAGCCATCTCTGATTTTCTGACCGGGGTCGATCAGGCCGCCGGTGCTGAACCAACGGCTGCTGCAGGGCAACAGGTCGTCCCGGAGGCAACGACGAACAGTCTGCTCGTCCGCGGCACGACTGAAGAACTGGAAATGATCGAACGCCTCGTGAAGGATCTTGATCGAGCACCACGTGAGGTCCTTGTTCAGGCGTTGCTGGTTGAAGTGGAGCTGGGAAATGTTGACGAGCTCGGCGTGGAACTCGGCCTGCAGGACTCCGTACTGTTTGACCGCAGCGTGCTGGATAACCTCGTGACAATTACAGAGACCACCACAGCTCCGAACGGAACTCAGACAACAAATCAGAAGGTCCTTTCGCAGACTGCAGCCCCCGGATTCAATTTTCCCAATGCACCACTGGGGAACAATGTCGCCGCAGACCCCGGACGAATTGGCATGCAGGGTCTGTCCACACTCGGAACGGGGCGAATCAACGGAGACCTTGGCTTTGGCGGACTTGTGCTCTCAGCCGGCTCGGAATCCGTCAACATCCTGCTGCGTGCTCTGGACTCCACCTTCAACGTGGACATTCTGAGCAGACCGCAGATCCGTGCCGTGGAAAACAAGGAAGCGCTGATCCAGATTGGGCAGCAGGTGCCAATCGTCGACGGCGTTTCCCTGTCACCAGTCGGAACTGCCAACCCCAATATTACTCAGGACAAGGCCGGGATCATTCTTCGCGTGACACCACGGATCAGCCCGGACGCTCGAGTTCAGCTGGATGTTGAAGCCGAAAAAAGTTCATTCAACCTGACACCCGGAACCGGCGTCCCTATTTTTTCCGACGCCACAAATGGCAATGTGATCGAAGCTCCCATCAAGGACATCACCACCGCGCAGACAACAGTCAGCATTCGCTCCGGACATACCATTGTACTCGGTGGAATGATCACAAATGACCAGACCAACCTGACTCGCAAGCTGCCGTATCTGGGTGATATCCCTGTGATCGGGCGGCTCTTTCGCTACGACTACAATCGCCTGAAACGTAAGGAATTACTTGTCTTCCTGACGCCGACGGTGGTAGAAAATGATGATCATTCCGACCAGTTGCGACAGCAGGAAATGGATTCCATGCACATGCCCTACGAGGCATGGAATATGTACCAGCCACTTGCACTCCCTCCCCAGCCCACATCCGAGCCGATGCAGCTGGCCCCCGCTGAGATCCATGGTGCGTCAGCTGTGACACCTGCGAACATACAGGCAGACGAAGCAGACGTGCAGCAGACACTGCTGAAACGTATCTCCAGCCGCAGCCGTCGGTCCCTGGATGTGTTCCGGGGTGGCAGCGAGATCGACGCAACTGCAGAGCTGACCCAGCAATCGCCGTTGCCGGCGGAACCGAATACTCGGTCCGGCTCAGCCGTTGCCCCGTTGGCCACGACTCCATCCGCTCCTGAACCTCAACGCGAACCCGTCTTCCCGCGGCTTCGCAAATCGCCACTGCGAATCTTCTCCGGATTCCGGCAGGTTGAGGAACCTCCTGTTCCGCCGTCCACCGGATCCACACCGCCCCGCATACTTCCTCGAGCCGGGTACGCCCAGCCAACACGCCGAGTTGCTCCACGGCAATGACACGCCATCAACTCCTGCGAGCGCTGCGGGCCGACTGAGCACAGGGGCATCAGAGCAAATCTGCGCACCTGCAATCTGAATCTTCATCACAATCGACAGAACCGCTGCAGACTGACAGCAGACATAACCCATCAAGCCTGTCACGTCTTCCCGCATCTCCACGATTCCCCCCCCGGACAGGGAAGAGAATCCGTCCGTAACAACATTCACGGACAACAATAGTGTGTTGCACTCCGTACCAGCGACGCCTTCGCTGTATTACCGGTCCGGTTCCAGATGGGTCCCGCTCAAGTGATCTCAACGCACTCCGACAATTTCGATCAACGTGGGGCATTGCCTGACTCCTTAACTCGCCTCGCCGAACAGTTCGGAATGGCCTGCGTAGACCTTGAGAATCATGAAGTGGACATCGAACTGCTTCGCGGCTTTCCCAGTCAGGACCTGTTTCGCGAACGAATTCTGCCCCTGCGGCGCGAGGGAAATCGAGTGACTGTTGCGGTCGCCGATCCACTCAATCTGGAAGCCTTGCAGGATCTCACCATGAGAACCGGGCTGTATCCGGATGCGGTGCTCGCTGCGGAGGAGCAGATCCAGAGACATCTGAAGAATGCACTCGGTGTCGGTGGTGGCACTGTGCAGGAACTTGTCGCGATGTCGAAGGAAGAAATCGACACGCTGCAGGCAGCCGCCGGTGATGAAATCGGAGATGCCTCCCAGGCTTCTTCGGTCGTGAAGCTGGTCAATGAACTGATCATTGAAGCTGTTGGCATGGGCGCCAGCGATATTCACATCGAGCCGGAGGAAGATGATCTGGAAGTTCGCTTCCGAGTCGACGGACTACTGCATATTCAGCCAATGCCGGCCGAGATTCAGCGTTTCCGTGCCGCAATTGTCAGTCGCCTCAAGATCATGGCGAAGATGAATATCGCCGAAAAGCGACTGCCACAGGACGGCAGAATCCAGCTTACCATCCGCGGACGAGAAATCGATGTTCGCGTTTCTGTGATCCCGCTGGTGCATGGCGAAAGCGTCGTCATGAGACTGCTGGACAAGTCCCGAAGTCAGCTGAATCTTGATGCGGTACAGTTCTCACCGGAACTTCGCAGACGATGGCAGTCAATGATTCATCGCCCTCACGGTCTGATTCTTGTGACCGGTCCCACCGGGAGTGGCAAGACAACCACACTCTACAGCTCGCTCTGTGAAATCCGGCGTCCGGATCTGAAAATCATCACCATCGAAGATCCGGTGGAGTACAACCTGCGACAGATCAGTCAGATTCATGTGCAGTCTCGCATCGGTCTGAGCTTTGCAGCCGGACTGCGCAGCATTCTGCGACACGACCCTGATGTTGTTCTGATCGGTGAAATCCGTGATTCAGAAACAGCAATCAGTGCAATTCAGGCATCCATGACCGGACACCTGGTGTTCAGCACCGTTCACACAAACGATGCGGCCAGTACGTTTACGAGGCTGATTGATATGGGCATTGAGCCCTATCTCGTGGCCAGCACGCTGCAGGGCGTCCTCGCTCAGCGCCTGATTCGCCGATTGTGCAGCAGTTGCCGAACTCCGTGGATTCCCGATACAGAGCAGGTGCCGGACGATTGTCCGCTGCCCCCGGGTACGCAGCTCTGGAAGGCAAACGGATGTCGGGAGTGTCGTGGCTCTGGCTATTCCGGACGTATTGCGATCTTTGAGATGCTCTCGACCAGCAGCCGCATTCGCACTCTCTGCATGCAGCATTCGGATGCTGCAGAAATTCGCAATGAAGCCGTTCGCGACGGCATGGTCACCCTGCGCCAGAACGGCTGGAATCGAGTACTGGCCGGTGAAACCTCGCTTGAGGAGCTGATTCGAGTCTGTCCGGCTGATGACGAAGGCGATCACTGACGGCACGACGGCCCTGCAGACAGGCTTGCACCCACTTCAGCCTCAGTCCTTCTTCCAGGACAAACGCAGACGCTCCGCTGAGGCAACAGGCAGATCCTGAAAGCTTGCAATCCGCTCAGTCTGGCGACTGACATCAACGACAAAGTGGATCAGCGCAGCAGACGGCTCTCCTTTGATCAGCCCCACCGCAATTCCACTGTATACGTCGCCACCAGTGGTAATGAACGGGGCCATCTGTCGCAGCTCAGCGGGAGTTACGATTCCTCGTCGCAGCAGCCATCCTACAACCTGCTGATCCGCCGCCACTTTCCCCTGCTGATCCGGCTGACCTCGGTGAATCGCCTCCGCCATCGCACGCGTAATACCCGGGATTGTCATCAGAACCGGCACCGCTGCCGTGTTGATATTCACACGTCCGGGGTTCGAAATTTCCCGGTGCAGGCGGAAGACCTGCTGCAGCCGGGGAAGCATGCGTTCAATGGTGGCTGCGTCAGCTGGCCACGGAGATTTGAGCACACGATCCTTTCCTTCAACCATTGCTCGCACTGTCCCACCAAACAGATCCAGCAATGACCGAAACCTGAACAGACCGGGAGACGCAATCACAATCCCGCCACGTTCACCACGCGGAAACCGCTCCACATTCTGACCACTCATTCCAAGCTGTGCCCGAATTCGCTCTCGAACTTCTTCCAGTCGTTCCAGCCGCCGAATTTCCGGGTCTGTACTCTGACCACCGTTCACTTCGTCCTGCCACTGGATCCCATTCAATCGTGCAGCGACAACAAACCGAGCAGTCTCAGTTCCAAACTCTCGCTGCACCTCGTCAAACAGAACGAATGGGTCATCTCCATTAAGCCAGATTCCTGCGGCACCATCCGGCCCCAGACCTGATTCGGCACTCTGCAGTGTGAGCCACTGCGACAAGCCGGCATCAAGAATTCCATCGGCGTTGTCTGCCGGCGCTGTCGCGTCGCCGTCATCCTCTTCCGGATCCAGAATTCCATTTCCGTTCGCGTCCTCTCCCCAGAGCAGTTCCGGGGTCATCCCACGAACCTGCAGCAGTTCTGACAGAGTACGCAGTGGTCGGTTGGCCGGATAGACCGGCGGGGAGCGTGTGAGATACCACGATGCCTCAGCGCCGAATTCTGACTCATCATGATCTTCATCAATCCAGTCAATGATGGAATCTGCAATGACAGGAGTCATTCCGGGAAGAGCCAGCAGACGATCACGCGACTGCTTCTTGCGGGAAAGCCTGAATGAAAGCGTATGCAGATTCAGCTTTGAACACTCGTTCTGCAGGCCGTATGCCGGTTTGTCACCACCTGCGGACAGCCCCTGCAACAGCAGAAAACGCCCCACTGAGCCATCAGCAAACTGCAGCTGCTGCGGCTGCGCCAGCGCTGCAGGCTGATTGTTCACGATACTCACTGCCGCAAATTCAATTGCCGACTCCGCCAGATGCCGACGACGAACCTGCTGCAGCCCGTTTGTTCCAGCAACAAGATCGCCCAGCGCCAGGCTGGAGAACGTGTGGACTGCCAAAGCCATTGCTGAGATCAGCACCAGAACGAGGATCAGTACAAAACCCCCACGCTGCCTGCTGCCGACAGAACGATGGTCTGCTGACGGACGTTTCATGATCAGTCCCTCACCAGCGGAATGGAAATCAGAATGGGTGCGGTGAGCGTGCCATCATTCCAGATCGCACTGCATTCAACAGCTGCGGGCAGTGAATCGGACTCCTCACTGTTCCATGATGTCAGCCAGCGATTGCCGCTGCGGTAACGAAATCGGAGTGATCTGAGTTGTGGAGAAACATTGACTGGCTGCGGACGATTGCTGGACCTCACAGCGGGAAACGGGAGCAGTGTTCGCCACACGCCTGCAGGAGAGTCCCCGGCAGCAACGGACTCCCGCACCGGCAGGCGTCCCCGACTTCCCGTCTGGATCGTCTTCCGCTCACCGTGCCACCAGAGCACATGTCGATAGCCGCCGGCAAGCTCGGCCTCGCGATCAAATCGGGAGTTATCAGAACGGCTGAGAAACAGCAGCCAGTCCGATCCTCCGGCAAAATACACGGGGTTCTGTGGTACCGCTTCTCCCGTGGGAATCATACGGGAGTTCAACTCCAGGATTTCTTCCTGCAAAAGCAATTCCGGTGCATTCTTCCGCCGCTCCAGCAGCTGATCCACCACAGCTTCGTCAGGCAGCGGCTCCAGGACGCGACGGAGGTCCATTGCCAGATCCTCGGAAAGACCTCGTCTGACGGCAGCATTTCTCTGGCCGCTGTGCGAGCGTTCGCTGTACTGCATGAACAAATCAAGTGCAGAAGAAATCACCGCCATGAGCACAACGGACAGTGCCGCAGAAATCAGCAGTTCCAGCAGTGTCATACCACTGCGGTCACTGCCGCACGCTGTCTTCCCGCCGCCTTCATTGCTGGTCATCGAAAGCCTCCCGCTGAGGCTGCGGACCGCAGCGGCTCGGTTCGCACCAGACGCGTGAGCGACCATTCACTTGTGGCCTGATCTCCGGAGCGATGAACACGAATCTCAAGTTGCTGCAGCCCCGGAAAACGATCAACTTTGCGGAGTGATGCGGACCATAGCCAGCGACGATCATCTGCGAAGGAACGCAGTCGAACAGGCAGGCCCTTGTACTGACTGGCCCGTAGTGTATTGACTGCAGTCTGACATCGAGCTGCAGCTTCCGCCTGCAGATCACTGCGAACAGAAGCTTTGTAACCCAGAAAGACCTGCTGCCCGAGCGCTGCCAGAGCCATCGCCAGTATGGCTGCTGCTGCAACGACTTCCACCAGAGACAATCCGTGACGCGATCGCAGCCCATGGCCATCAGCCATGCAGCGACCTTGTCTCCGATTTCGGGCTGTTGTCCCGGGCCGCATGGATCGCCTCAGAATGCAGAACCTGCATCACACAGAATTCACGGTGTTTCCGGAATCCCGCTCACACTTACTTCAGTGTGCGGGATCCCCACCGGATGTGGCAATGAAATTACGACTACCGCGCAAACTGTTGTCACGCAATAAATTTAGTTCTCGTTATGGCATCTGTGAAACGGCCATCTGAGTACCAGCGATGCGGTACTTGTGACGAAAAACAACAACTCGTCAGACTTCGCATCTTCGGTATATTCGTGCGCCGAACTGCATTCTCAGACGCCACTCGAACTGCACGCATCAGCGTTGAGTCGTGACGGTGGCGGGAAAACGTCGCCAAAATGCAACACTCCCACTATCAAGTGCCACGCACAGTTGTGATTGACGCTGCGTAAAGCAGCGTGTGCAGACACGAACACCGATTAGTCTGCACCCGTCCGAATTCTTCAGCCTGCGGTTGCTGACTGCCCGACATACCGGACTCCGGTCCCTGCAATCGTTACAGACCAGCAGATACCTCACGCCTGAGCTCACAACCTCCCTCAAATCCCTGCTCTGTCCAGGCCCAGGCATGCCTCCTGCAGTCAACAACTCTCCGGGAGCGACTGCGACAGACCTTCTCCGCAGGTAACCAGACCGCGTCCTGCTCAGCTATTACATTTCGCCCTCCTGTGGAAACTGTTTCGTGCGGGCATTCTTCTTCACCTTTTACGGATTCGTACTGGCAGCCTTACTGCTTGATCCGTCTCCCACCCCTGCCCGCCCGGGGCACCATCCTGCAGGTTCCGCTCGCCTGCCGATCCGACTGCCGGCCGAATTGCCCCGCATATCTGAACAGCATCAGTCAGCCGCGATTATCCCACCGCCTGCACCGCAGTCGGGCACCAGACGTCTGCTCTCCAGAACCGATCCGAGCGTCACTGCGAACACGATGCTGATCAATCAGTACGGGCAACATCTGGGGCTGTCTGAAACCCTGCTGAACCAGCGCTTTGTCTGCATCGGCCTGCTGAATGCCAAATCTCATCCCCACAACACGACTGTAATCAACGCCCTGCAGCGGCTGCGTTATTCGCTTGCTGCAGCGGCTGACCCTCACGAATCAGTCGTCTGCTGTCTGACAGACGATACCACCAGTTACGGCCAGTTTTCCCTGCTGCAATGTGCTGACCGCCACGGCATTTTCTCCGAACCCGAGCTTCCTGAATTTCATCTCTGTTACGGAATTGGCTCTGAGATTTCGCTGCTCCTTGACCTTCTGCGATCCGGAACTACGCATCCTCAGGCCACCGGGGCCGTGCCCCTGCTGCTGCTGGGTGATGCGCACAGGAATGACTGGCGTCTGTTTCCTGCAACCACTCCAGCGGACCAGCTCATGGAGTACTTTCAGGAACACCTCGCGGTGACAGCAGAGTCACTGCTGGCCACAACGGAAACCTGCCGTAACGGCTGGATCAGCCAGGATGGCCCTGCGACCGGAACAGCTTCAATCTGCTCGGCAGATCAGTACCCGTCGCTGAGCAGATGATGCCAAAAGTCAACGTGTCGATCCGACTGGTGCAATGTCAGCTGTCGGACAGGGCAATTGTGGCATTTTCGCTTCACCGCCCTGCAAACACGAGCAAGACTCACAGGGAGTGTCAGAATGCAGACATCGCTCGCGCCACCGCTGCGCCACTGCCAACGTTTACGGTTTCGGCCAATGCCTCAGTATCTCTACAAAGCCATCGACAGCCACGGAATTCAGGTACCCGGTACACTGGTTGCCAGCTCACGGGCAGATGCGCTGCAGCAACTGGCAGCACGGACTCTGATGCCGTTGTCACTTGCTGAGCAGCATGCCGGTGGCAGACGGGGCGAGCGTGTTTCCACGGCCGCAATGTCGGCAGCGTTCAGTCTGCTTGCAGATCAGCTGGAAGCCGGCGTCCCGCTGCTTCGTGCACTCCAGGTCATGTCAGAACAGTCTTCGGATCCAGTACTTCGCAGCCAGCTTTCTTCGATGGCCGGTGAAGTGGCAGAAGGAACTCCACTCGCATCGACCATGCGAACTCGTTCACGAATCTTCTCCGAACTTGATGCCAGCATGGTTCAGGCAGGGGAGGAAGGCGGATTTCTGGAGCAGTCACTGCGGCGCGTTGCGACGGTTCGCGAACGTCAGGATCAGATTCGCAATGCAATCCTGAGTGCCATTGCCTATCCGTCCTTGCTTGCTGTTGTGTGCATTATTGTCGTCACCTGCATGCTGATTTTCTTTGTCCCCAGGTTTGAGCCACTTTTTGAATCACTGCGTGCGGCGGATCGTCTGCCCGCAGCCACCGTGCTGCTGCTCTGGCTCAGCGATGGAATCCGCATCTGGGCGATTCCGGCGACGGTCTGCATCTTCACAGCCATACTGCTCGCCCGGACATGGGGTAATACTCAGCACTGGAGACTCACACGCGATCGGCTGCTGCTCAGCATGATTGGCATCGGAACTCTGGCTCGAACAGTCGCTGTCGCCCGCTTTTGTCATGTGCTGGGATCACTGCTTGAGAACGGTGTACCGATGCTGCGGGCGCTTGAGATTGCCGGACATGCCACCGGCAACCAGGTGCTCACTGAAGCGGTTGCGAGGGCTGCCGAAAACGTTGGCGCAGGACGCAGCCTTTCTGAGCCACTATCGCGCAGCGGTCTGTTTACTTCGGACGTCCTTGAAATGCTGTATGTCGGGGAACAGTCGAACCGCCTGGAATCCGTACTGATTCGACTTGCAGAACAACTTGAAGTTCGAGCTCAGCGACGAATCGACCTCCTGCTGAAGCTGATCGAGCCATTGCTGATGCTGGTCATGGCGGTGGTTGTCGGTTTCATTGTTATCGCTCTGCTGATGCCCGTCTTCGAGGGCAGCGGTCTCAACCTTTGACTCTTTGGACCCAATTATCCCGGCTGCAACCACTGGCAAGTACAGCGCTGTCACACAACACCTGAAGAATTCGGAACACTGCAATGAAGAGAAAACATCGGCCAAATCATCCCACTGCTCAGCAGCTGCCTTTTCGCAGTGGCTTTACGCTGATGGAAGTGCTGCTGGTACTTGGCATTCTGGGCGTCATTATGGCGATGGTGGTTCCACGAGTGCTGGGACGCCAGAAAGGGGCCTACGAAGACGTGGCTCGAGGCAGCCTGAATGGACTTTCTGATGCACTGAAGCTTTACGCGCTTGATCATGCCGGCGATTTCCCAACCACCGCTCAGGGCCTGGCAGTCCTGACAACACGTCCGACAGGCAAGGACCCCGCGTGGAAAGGCCCTTATCTGGAAAAACCGGCTCTCGATCCCTGGGGAACCGAGATGGAATATCGTTATCCGGGAAGCCGCAACCCGGACTCATTTGACGTCAGTTCTGCGGGCCCGGATCGCGTGCACGGAAACCAGGATGATATCGGGAACTGGCAGTGATCATTACTCAATCACCTCGTTGTAAATCTCTGCGGCGAAACGGATTTTCCCTGCTTGAAGTACTCGCAGTCGTCATGCTGTTGTCAGTGCTTGCGATGGTGACGGTGCCTTCCGTGGTTAACTGGCAGCAGAAACTTACACTCGAACAGGCCGTCTCAGAACTACAGCTGCAGGCGTCTGAAACACGTAACGAAAGCGTTCGCAGCGGCGAAACCTGGCAGCTGAATCTGATTCCGGCAAGACATGAGGGATTCCGGTCGCTGGCTTCCACGCAGCAGAAACTTAAACCATTTCGCATTCATCAGGAGGTGCGTTGTCTGCGAGTTTCCGACACGGGAACTCTGCTTCCGTCTGAGCTGGTGCAGATCCGTTTTTTTCCGGATGGCACCGTCGAACCGGCAGTACTGCAGGTGTCAGACGCCAAAGGCAATTCGCTTTATCTGCTATTTGATCGGTTGACCGGACGGCCGGCCGTTCGCACGACTCTGCTGTCATCCAGAAGCTGAACACAGAGAAATACTACAGCACCGCACTCCGGGTCAGGAACATTTACAATGAGCCAGCACATGTCAGGCAGCGAAACCGACGCACCGGTCAGCAGTTCGCGAACCGCTGAATCATTTGCCGCAGTCCGATCCGCCAGTGCCGGTCCGCGTATAAGGACAGCCGCGACCACCAGCTCAGCCAGCCAGACAATTACCGCCGTCGACTGGACGGCAAGCGGAATTATTCTTTCCTGTATCCGCCGTGGCAGCAGCCGGCCGGAAGACTCCGCGTTCTTTCCCTGGCCGGAGGGAATCAACCAAAGCAGTGATACAGAAAGCATTGCCGCATTTCTGCGACGGTCAGCCGAACAGTGTTCGTGGAGTGTGCGGAATACGGCTGTCTCTGTGCCCCGACAGCTGGTCAGCCTCCGTATGTACCGTTTTCCACGGGTGGCTGATTCGGAACTTGCCGGCCTTATCGACCTGCAACTGGAATCACGCCAGTACTCTCCGGGAACAACCCCGGTCTGGGACGTGCTGCTGCATCCTGACGAGAGTGGTGAGCAGCGAGTTGTCTCGGTGGTCTCAGTGCCGGAGCAGACCGTTCAGCAGATCACTGCTGCGTGTCGCAGGGCAGGCTGGAAGACGCAGCTCCTGACCTCCGCTGATCTGCTCATCGGTCGCGGCGAAGAACCACCAGGCTGGGTCAGCATCTCAGTGCAGGTGAACCGTGCCAAGCTGGAAGTAACAGCTCTGCGATCCGGCCTGCCGGTCACTTCAATTGCCACCAATGCTGCGGCAGCGGAAACCACGCCCGCACTTGCTTCTTTGACGATGGCACTGATTCATCGCGTCATCGCCAGCCTTCCGGACGAATGGCGTCCGGAAATCACACAGACAAACGTGATGATCTGTGGCTCTCGCTCCTTTGAACTGCTGCATTGTCCGCAACTGCAGCACCTGCAGTTGCAGGCAGGACCAGATGACGAACGATCACCCAGATCCACAGCACTCGCTGTCGAAGCAGGACGCCGAACTCAGCTGAACTTCCTGAAGCCGGGTCACGCCGTCCGACGCGACGGAATCTGGCGGCAGACGTGGTTTCGACTGGGTACAGTGGCCACCCTTCTGGCAGCCACAGCGGCATTCCTGTACTTCGATTACCGCGCTGAACTGCAGCAGAAACTCACCACAGCACGCGAGCGTATGCAGTCCACACAGGCACTCCTTGAGCGAGGAGCCCCGTTGACTGCTCGCAATCAGAAACTTCAGCAGTGGAATGACGAGTCAGTCAATCCGGCTCAGGAATTGTCTTCTCTGCTGCAGATGCTCCCCGCTGATGATCAGATGCTGCTGACACGCCTGACTCTGGAAAATATTGCTGACTCAGGTAGCCGCGCCATCCGGCTGGAGGGGCAGGCCGAATCTGTGGACCAGGTCCATGAACTGAATCACCAGATCATGCATCGGTCAGATCGCTATCGTTTTCAGCCTCAGGGAATTGAGCCGGCACCGTCGGGCAGCGATTTCAAGGTGCAGTTTCGCATGGAAGCACAGATCCTCCAGCGTGACCCCGACGAACCCTCGGAAGCAGCAAGTCCCTCGGCCGCAGAGGCTCCAGCATCAGCAGGAGGTCAGTCATGATTCGAACACGACGAGAACGCACCCTTGCCATGACTATCGGCGGATTGCTCACCGCTGTCCTGCTCTGGGACACTTCCGAAGCATTCCTGCTGCGTCCATTCCAGTCACTTCAGCTTGAACTGGACAATATCCAGCAGTCCCAGACTGATCTGGATCTGGAGGAACTTTCCATGCTCAAAGCCAGTGGTGTGCTTGGAGACATGTCGCAGCGGAGTCTGCCCTCTGACCCCGGCATTGCATCCACTCTGTACCAGGAGTGGCTGATTGCAGAACTTCGCAGAGCTGGAATTGATACTCCGTCCGTCATACCAGCGCCCGCAATTGAAGATGAAGAACTGGGACATCGGCTGACATTTTCCGTGGAAGCTCGCGGCACTACCGCCGCGATTTCCCGATTCCTCGACGTGTTCTCCTCACGCACACTGCTGCATCGCATGACCAGCCTGCAGCTCACCAATCCCTCCATGGGAGATGACGATGAACTGCAGGCAACCATCAGTATTGAAGCACTTGCTCTGGCTGATCAGGTTCACACTGAACTGCCGCCTGACATTGCCTCGAATTCCCCGAGGAAGACAATGCTGACCAGTCTGCTTCAGAAAAACAATGTGTTCTGGAATCAGCCACCGGTCCCCGTGAAAAACACGCCTCCCACAAACGTCGCCGTGACTCCCGTGCTGCCGGATCCGCCGGTTCAGCCGACGCCACCACCGCAGCCGCCACCAGTCCCGGTGGAACAGGGCTGCCGCTTTGCCGGATCCATACTCAGCAATGGACAACGACTGGCTCTGTTTGTGGATCAGCGGAACGGGGACATGTTTGCTGCAACCACGCAGGACTGGCTTGAATTGGCCGATGCCGAAATCCTGGTGGTTGAGATCAGGGACGACGAAGTTGTGCTCGAACTGGAAGGACGCCGTTTTACAGTCTCCCTCGGAAACACCATTCAGGAGCAGTCGGACGCAGATCAGTCCGCAGCTGAACTGGGCCAGCGCCGCAGAGGCTGACTCCTGTTACGCATTTTCTCATGCATACAGTCCAGCTGACATGATCTGAAAATCCGCTTTTGGCGGGCAATGTTTGAGTCCTCACAATACACTGCAGGCACAACAAGACGGGCGTGTGCCTTCTGTTCAGTTGAGTGATGATGACTTCACAATCGATGAATACTGCGGCAGCCAACGGTGAGACTCAAGTCCCGCATGCGGCACCACTGCGTTTCCGCGTGACGGGCATGACCTGTGCCGGATGTGCGGCAGGTCTGCAAAGGCGCCTTAACGCGGATGTACGGATTCAGTCCGCCACCGTGAGCATCTCCACAAATATCGCCACGGTCAATTCTGCGGCCGCTGCTGCCACAGACATCATTGCGATCATTGAGGAACATGGCTTCGCCGCAGCGACAGTCTCTGCCGAGCACCCTGCAGTTTCTGACCTGCAGCAGACGCGGCACCCGCACTCCGCGGCAGAGTTGTGGAAACGCAGAGCTGCCCTCGGGATGGGTCTCTGGCTTCCTCTTGAATTCCTGCACTGGTATGCCACGGCAACAGCATGGCATGCAGAACTCCTCCCATGGCTGATGTTTGCGGGCGTCTCCGCAGTGATCGCAGTGGCCGCTCCGGGATTTCTCAGCTCAGCGATTCGTGCTGCAAGACGGCGTACATCCAACATGGATACGCTCATCTCACTGGGAGCGTTGACGGCCTATCTGACGTCAACGGTTACGCTGTTTCTGGAACTCGACTGGCCACTTTACTTCACTGAGGCGGCAGGGCTGCTGGCCATTGTCAGCACTGGCCACTGGCTGGAAGCTCGAGCAAGTCAGAACGCCGGGTCAGCCTCTGCCGAATTACTGAAACTGCAGCCACAACTCTGTGAAGTCCAGCAGTCGGACGGAAGTTTCAGGTTCATGCCCGCGGCAAGTTTGAACGTCGGCCAGCTTCTTCGTATTCGCCCCGGCACACGCATTCCCGCCGACGGCGTCGTAGTCTCTGGCGTCTCCGACATCGACGAATCACTGATTACGGGTGAATCAAGTTTGCGAACGCGACAGGTTGACGACGAAGTGGTCGCCGGTTCCATGAATACCACCGGCCAGCTGATTCTGCGTGC
Organism: Planctomycetaceae bacterium; assembly: GCA_023262145.1. Taxonomy (GTDB): domain Bacteria; phylum Planctomycetota; class Planctomycetia; order Planctomycetales; family Planctomycetaceae; genus SXXK01. Next base: position 17,447 of record JALRDR010000351.1, read on the forward strand.
AACTTCACCAGGAAATCGAACCACGGTGCATGAACTTGCAGATCTGGTGGAACGTGCTCAGAGCAGCCCGGCACCTGTTCAGCGACTGGCAGATCAGATCTCCGCCGTATTTGTACCGGCAGTGCTGCTGATTGCAATGCTGACCTGCACCATGTGGGCTCTTTGCGGTGACCTGCAGACCGGAATCATTTCCGCAGTGACGGTGCTGATCATTTCCTGTCCCTGCGCCCTCGGACTGGCAACACCTCTGGCTGTTTCCGTCGGCATTGGTGCCGCCAGTCAGCGAGGTATGCTGATTCGTAATGCTGCAGCTCTGGAAGCAATCGGCAGAGCCGGAAGAATTGTTTTTGACAAGACCGGAACTCTCACCTTCGGGCGTCCGGCAATTGATGCATTTGAAACGGAGCCGGGGTTTTCGGAAGCCAACGTTCTGCAACTTGCTGCTGCAGTTGAGCAGTACAGCGAACATCCGGTTGCCCGCGCGGTGGTGGCGGCAGCAGAAGCTCACAATCTACCCCTGATCGAAGCCACGGACTTTTCAGCAGAGCCCGGATTTGGTGTGCAGGGAACTGCAGCCGGACACCGGATCCGTGTTTTTCGTGATCCGGGGTGTGGAGCTGCGATTGAGATCGACGGCCGGCATGCTGCCAGCTTTTCGTTTTCTGACCAGCTTCGCTCCGACGCAGCCAGCTCCGTTCAGGAGCTTCAGAAACTGCAGCTCCTTGTGGAAATACTCTCGGGAGACCGCCGCGAGTCTGCCCTGCAGACTGCTCAGCAGCTGGGAATCGCTCAGGAGCACGTCTTTGCAGAAATGACGCCCCTGCAGAAACTCACCCATCTCCGGAATTCCGCTCAATTGACCATCATGGTTGGCGATGGCCTGAACGACACTGCGGCCCTTGCAGAATCACAGCTCGGAGTCACGATGACTTCGGCTACTGACGCCGCTCGTGCGGCGTCAGCAGTTGTTCTGACCGGTGATCGTGTCGCTGCAGTAGCTGAGCTTGTGCACCTCGCCAGACGTACGCTGAGAGTCATTCAGCAGAATCTGGTCTTCGCATTTTTCTACAACATGACCGCCATCCCGCTGGCCGCGTGCGGCTTACTGGGAGAGCATGGTCCACTCTGGGCTGCAGCCGCAATGGGATTAAGCGATCTGACGGTCGTTGGGAATGCCCTGCGACTGCGGCGACAACTTGCCGGCAATACTGCCTGACAGCAGGGAACAGAACGCGTCAGTGAAACGCCTTCTGCAACATTTCAAGACTGCGCGGAATTGCAGTCCCGGGATCGTCCTTGCCTTCGAACTCCAGCGACACATAACCGCCAAACCGATGACGCCGCAGCAATTCTGCAATTCGTGGATAATCCAGATCCAGCGAGTACCACAGGCCGCCGCCGTAGTAAGTCTTGGCCTGCACCAGCACAGCATCATCCGCCATCTGCTCCAGCCGATCATACGGATCTTCGAGGAAGTTCCCCGTGTCGAGCGTGGTCTTCAGCCACGGTGAATCGATCGCTCTTACAATTCGCATGACACCTTCCGGAGTTCGACCGAGTCCCCAGTGGTTCTCAAGTCCCAACGTAACGCCACAGCGTTCCGCCGCCGGCAGACATTCTTCCAGGCCCCCGATCACCCAGCCGAACCCGTCCTCTTCCGTGTAGCCTTCCAGCTCCGGCTCGATTCCTCGGTTCGCCATCAGTTCATCGAAACTGCCGCTGGTCCCCCAGCGGCCTGTGTTTACCCGCATGGTTGGAATTCCCATCGCATACGCCATTTCGATGCAGTGAATCGTGTGTTCGGTGTTCTGTTTACGCTGCTCTGCATCAGGCGAGACCCAGCCCTGGTGCGTGGAAAAGCCACAGAGATCAAGACCATTTACAAATGCCCGCTGCTTGATTTGCTGCATGGTGGCATTGCTTTCGTCGGTCATCTGACGATGCAGGATTTCCACTCCGTCAAACCCCCATTCCGCAGCCAGATCCAGACACCGCAGAATATCCCGATATTCCTGTCTCTGAAACTGCCAGAAGGAATACGTGGAGACGGCAAAGCGAGTGCGACGCAGCGCAACGTTCTGAGGCTGCATCCCGGAGCAGGCAGTCGGAACCGCCGTTGCGAGCGATGCAGCGATCAAGGATTTTGCCAGCATTCGACGAGAAACAGCACCTGAAAAAGAACCTGCCGAACCTGCGGGAAACATTGAATTCACGAGATAATTCCTTCTGATGCAAGGCAGAAAAGGAGAACGGTACATACCAACGGCTTGTAGTCGGGCAGACTGCGGGAATCGTGGCCGGCAGATGCCTCCCGAGATCGATTCAGCCAATCAGTCACAGACAAAGCATCACCGCCCGCAGTAACTCCTGACACGCCGGTGAGAAAACACCCTCTGGTCTTTGTGAAACGGGAACAGAGTCATAAAATGCCCCGTTCCGAAGCCCCCGGACCTGAACGGCCGATGTCCAGCCGCCCTGAGCGAAGCTTTGGCGTCGGTGCCGCAGTCTGATACTATCGCGGAAATCACTCCCAGGACAACCAACCACCACATTCGTGACTGCGAGCAATTCAGGCAGCCACGCGAACAGCAGATATATGGCCAAAAAGGCAGCTAAGAAAACCAGCCGGACACAGAAATCCACTGTTCAGTCAGAGAAGCGGATTGTCAGTACAGGTCGGGAACTTCAGACAGCACTACAGCAGCATACCACGGGCATCTTCCATCCTCACTGGTGGCAGGATCGTCTGCTTCGTCACAGTATGTCTGATGAGTCTCTGCGGCTGCAGCTGCTGCGATTTCTGGACGTACTCCCGGCCCTCCGCACACACGAAGCAATTGCGGAGCATCTGGAGCTGTATTACCAGGAGATTCGTCAGTACCTTCCGGCAGCCATTCGCATCGGGCTTGACCTGACGACTGGAAACGCCGTACTCAGCCGTGCTCTGGCTTACAATGTCCGGCTGAACGCACGTCGATTTGCAGATCGATTCAGTGCTGGCGACTCGTTTGCAGAAATCCTGCAAAGTTGCCGAAAACGCCGCCGGCATCGACTCGGCAGCGTGCTCAGTCTTCCCGGTGGGGCCATCCTGAGCAAGGCTGAGTCAGGTCTGTACCTGCAGACTGCTCTCAATCTGATCACATGTCTCAGCCAGGCTGCTGCGGAATGGCCTGAAGACGAATTGATCGACCGTGATTACCACGGCCTGTCTGCACCAGTACAACTGCTTGTTCGTTCTGGTGCCATCTGCACACCATTTTCCACCGTAGATGGTGATGGCACAATCCGTCGACTTTCTGAACAGCTGCGAACCCTGCTGCGAACAAGTGAGCAGTGCGGTATCGGGATCTGGCTGTCAGCAGAGAGTTTTGAGCAGCGACGGCTCACGATGACAGCATTCCGGCAGGTTCTGAGCGAGGAGGAGTTTCGCTACTGCGAACACTGCGGATTTGAAATCGATGCCTCCCTGCAGCTTGCGGCGGAAGAAGTCCGTGTTCTGCGTGAGCTGGCTCAATCCCGCGGGATCCCGATCCCCGTGCGTCTCATCGGATCAAGACGACCGGACCATGAAATCCGTCGGGCCGATGGCATTTCCTGCCCGGACCAGGCCCTCCGCAGCGCACAACAGATTGCCGACGCTCAGGAACAACTTCTGGAATCACTCTTCGAGGATCACAGTTGTTTCAGAATTGCCGTCGTCGGGACAACGCTGCGCAGCGTTGCTCATGCGATAGCGGCTGCAGAGCAGGCACAACTTCCGCAAACTGCATTTGAATTCCACCTCAACCCCGTCTGGTCCGGACAGCTTCCGGAAATCCTTATCAGCCGAGGACATCGGGTGCGGATTCATGCGCACACCGGGGCCCCGGTGAATGAATTATCTCTGGTGGCCCGGCGGCTGCTTGAGAACCCAACATTGACAGCACAGGTCAGTCAGAACTTTCTGGATTCCGCTTGCGACGAAGAATTGATCATGAAGTCCTCCACCGACAACACTGCAGAAAATCCGGAAACAGACGGCATTGTGACCTGCTTTCAGAACGAGCCCCGGACTGATTTCTCGCTTGCTGAGAATCGCACAGCCATGCAGGAAGCTCTGGACTGGGTCACCGACCAGGCAGGCGGCTCATTTCCTTTGATTATCGACGGCAAGTCCAGTGACAGCCGTGCCACATTGCTGTCTCGATCTCCGTCTGCCAGATCAGTCATTATCGGCAAAGTTGCCTCAGCATCCCTCGAACAGGCCGCCGAAGCCGTTAATGCCGCCCGCAGAGCATTTCAGTCATGGGCGGCAACCGACGCCCTGACGCGAGTCGAGTATCTGGAACTGATCGCAGCGGAAATTCGAGATCGTCGCTTTGAACTGGCAGCATGGATCATCAGTGAAACCGGAAGAACATGGCGGGAAGCTGATGCAGAAGTCTCCGATGCAATTGATCTGTGTCAGTACTACTGTACGACCATGCGAAATCTGACAGCGAATCAGGCGCAGGAAATCGCCGGTGAAGAATTGCAGGTGTCCTGGCGCCCGCGCGGTGTCTGTGTCGCAATCTGCAACTCCTTCAGCCCCCTGTCCACCATGACCGGCACACTCGCCGCGGCCCTTGCCGTTGGCAACACACTGGTCCTGAAGCCTTCAGAACAGGGTGCGGTAACGGCTGCAAAACTTGTCGAAATCACCCGCAATTCCGGGCTGCCCGGTGGCGTGGTTAACTTTCTGCCCGGCAACAAGGACGAACTGATTTCGGCTCTGGTGAGCAATCCGCAGACGGATGTCATCCTGTTCAGCGGCTCCCACGAACAGGCACTGGCTGTCAATGAACTGGCGGCAAGGGCGGATGGCGGGCTGACAGGTCTAAAACGTGTGATCGCCGATATTACCACCAGCAATCCGATCGTCATTGATGATGACGCAGATCTTGATGTCGCGATCCCGGCTGTGATCCACAGTGCATTCAACAGCGCCGGACAGCACCCCGCGGCTTGTTCCCATGTGGTGGTGCTGAAGGGCATTCAGCAGGAATTCATCAGCCGCCTGGAAGCCGCTGTGGCCGACCTGCAGCCGGGACTGGCATCTGACCCCGCTACACAACTGGGGCCGGTGATCGATGAAGAAACTGTCGCCGAACTGAAGAAGACCATCAAGCGTCTGGATCCGGAGCTTGACGGTAATCTGCTGGTCACCACCAACGTCCCCAAAACTCTGAAAGACGGCAGCTTCTTCGCTCCACATGTGTTTACTGACGTGCACCCTGATTCTGTTCTGGTGCGACAGCCGTCACCCGGACCGTTGCTGGCAATCGTCACTGCCAGAACAATTGACGACGCATTTCAGATTGTCGGCAACCGTCGTGGAGCGGTTGCAGCCGGCGTTTTCAGCCGCAACCCCGAGACCCTCGCCAGAGCACAGTCAGAAATTCTGGCCGGAAGCCTGTTTCTGAATCGTGACCTGACAGCATCTGTTGTTGCTCGACATCCCGCTGGCGTGTGTCGCATGGCTGGAACGGGCGCCAGTACAGGAACACCGGAATGGCTGCAGCAGTTTGCCATTCCAGTCGCAATCTCCGAAGATGTCAGCCGTAGAGGATACGTCCGCAGGGCTCCCGGAAAGAAACGCTGAACCGCGTCCGACACGCCGAGTCTGCGGTGTGTCGCCCTGTTCAGTTCCTCCCGTGCACCCGCGTTTTGCATGCTCTGCAGCAGTATTGCGCCTGATTGCTCCGTCCGTCTGAAGTCGCATTGATCCCATGTTGAATCTCTCCGGCCTGAATCCCTCGCAACGAGAAGCCGTGACGACACTGTCAGGGCCACTCCTCGTCCTTGCTGGTGCCGGGACCGGCAAGACGCGAGTCATCACTTTCCGGATGGCTAACCTCATTGCTCACGGCATCCAGCCGGACAGAATTCTCTCGGTCACATTTACCAATAAAGCCGCCCGCGAAATGCGTGAGCGTGCTACGACGCTGATCGGCGGACGAATGAAACGGCGTCCGGTCGTTTCCACCTTCCATGCGTGGTGTGTTCGTGTGCTCCGGGAAGACATTGAGGCGCTGGGCTATCCCCGACAGTTTGCGATCTATGACCGCGGCGATCAGGAATCCGCAGCTCGCACCGCCCTCCGCGACATCCGGATTGGCGACACTGCGATGAAACCCGGGGACCTGATCAACCGGATCAGTCGCTGGAAAATGCAGGGCGTCGCTGCAGAGTCCGCCGGGGAATACTCCGAATCGGATTTCGACTTCCTCGCCTCCATGGGCTATCGCCGTTATCAGAAACAGCTGCGCGGCAGTGGAGCAGTCGACTTTGATGATCTGTTACTGCTGACCGTACAGCTGTTTCGCGACCATCCGGAAATCCTGCGAAAGCATCAGTCCAGGTATGACCATGTACAGATCGACGAGTACCAGGACACCAATGGAGTACAGTTCAGCCTGATTGAGTCTCTTGTGCGCGAGCATCGAAATCTGTGTGTGGTTGGCGACGACGATCAGTCCATCTATGGCTGGCGTGGCGCTGAAGTGGAACACATTATCAACTTTGGATCACACTTTTCCGGCAC
>JALRDR010000385.1 GCA_023262145.1 Planctomycetaceae bacterium
GCTGGCGGCGAGTGGCAAGGTGATGAGTGATATTCGTGATGCGGGGCGTGCAATGCTCGAGAATCGCCACGTTGAGGTGAGCTTGATGCTGCGTCGAGCGGCGGTGACGTGGGGGCGGGCGACAGTGGAATATCAGAGGCAGGCAGGACTGTATAACAGGGATTCAGGTTATCTGGACATCGAGTCGGAGGATGTGTCGAATGAGCTTCTTCAGTTCCAGGAGGCACTGGCGGCACTGCTTCAGGGGGATCTCGAATATCAGTTTGCGGTTCAGGCTGTAGATGCGCTGCGTGCTCCTCTGGATCATAAGAAGCTTCTGGATATGCTCGTGGATGAGGCTGAGGAGAAGTATATCCAGCTGCTCGAAGGTACTCGAGCTCACACGGCCGTGATGGATGGTTACATCAAATCCCTTGCGACGGCTCTGGATGACGATTTTCGAACCCAGTTCTATGACCCCGCGTTCCGTCGTGTGCGTGAAGCGGCCTATTCGTGTGGGACTGTTGAACTCGGTCAGATTGCCACAGAGACGGTTCTGGCAAATAATCGTGACTTCGCCGTCGTGAAGCCGCAGGCCACGATGGAGTTCAATCTGCCACAGCGGCGGATCGCAATCGTGGAGGCGATGGATCTGGCGAAGGCCGGCGTGGCGGATTACGGCGCACTGCTGGCCGATCCGAATTTTTTGGCACTCACAAAGCTCTACTCCGGTGGTTCCACGGCCCAGACATTCGGTTCTGATTCAGAGAATTCATCAGTTCGCAGCGTGTTACCGGGGCTCGGTTCACAAAGTGCCGATGAAGCAATGGCGCAGTCGGCTACCGGTCGCAGTGATTCCGGCTCACAGCTGGAATCTCTGGTCCCGGATCCAGCGATTTACAAGTTTGAAACGGGCACCGGATTCGAGATACGGCCTGTTATTCAGCCTGACGGTCAGAGTGTGGTTTTTGATTTCGACTATATGTACACGACGAACATTCGTGAGCCGGTTCGTGCGGATGAAAAGCACCTTGGCCGCGTGAAGCGTCATTTCGTGCACACCGATGTGCAACTGGGCAACTATGAACTCCGCGAGGTGAGTCGGTATCGGGTTGCTTTGAAAGCGGAACGCAGCGGACGCGGAGTGCCACTGCTGGAGGATATTCCGATCATTGGAGCTTTGGGGCGACCAATGAATGATGGTCAGTCCTCGCTGCAGCAGAATATCATCCTTGCTGATTCGGTGATCTATCCAACCCTGTTTGATCTGATGGGACTGCGGTGGGCGCCTGCGGTCGCAGATTTGCAGATTGAAGAGCTTCTGGAGCAGGAGTTCGTCTATGGCAATCGAATGAAGTTCCTGCGACAGCATGTGGACAGTGTGTCCGGAACCAACGTCGACAGTTTCCTGCAGATCCCCGAGGGGGCGCGGCGGTCTGATTTGTATTTTCCACAATCAAGGATCCGAACGGATCACCCGACAGGTCACGAAGGCAGATCAAACCTCAATCATGACAGTCGGCTGATCGAGGGGATGCCTCAGTCATCTGCTGCAGAAGGCAGTTCGCGGATCGCTCCGGTAGTGCCTCAGTCAGGGCTGGAAACGCCCATCTTTCAGACGCCGCCGGCGGTATCTTCAGGGGCAGCGTTGAATAATGTTCCAGAGATTCCGACCACCCCGCCGTCAGCCATTCGAGCTTCCGAAACACCCGGTGAACCCGTGTCTGCAACAGGATTGCAGGGTGCTGATGTTCGCTACATCAGCCGACGGCAACTGGCAGCGGGACGCGAAACATTTTCACTGGATTCTGCGCCGATCCGACAGCGCGTTCGCAGTGACGCAACCGTAGTACCGGCGGCGGCTGGCAACAACGTGATCGGCCGCGCGACAATCGGAGAGTTGCAGCCTTCGGCGGTGCTCAGGGGGAGCACTCCGACTTCCGAGGGAACTGAAAAAGCACGTCGCTGGAAACTGCCTGGCTGGCTGCCCGGAAGTAAACCGTAGCAGGGATGATGTCGATGGCAGCACTTGTGCTCGGTGTGTTTTATGCTGTCAGGCCCCTGCGGGGCATTGGTCCGAGCGGATGAGGTTGGTGATTCGCCAGCATCGAAGAGGTTTGATTATGGGACGTACAGTCTGTTTACTCGCGATTATCGGGATGGCGACTTCGACAGCCGATGCGCAATTGTTTCCTGCGGTCACTCGAGCCAGGACCGTCTGCCGACTTCCACAAGGGGTCGAATGGTCCGCTGAGACGTGGAATCCGGCGGTGCATCTGCTGTCGAGCAGCGGTGTGGCACTCGGAACAAGCGAGGAACGACAGTCGTTCCGCATGCGAACTCGTAGAGTGGAATCCGAGGCTGTGGAATTGCGCGATGTTACGGTGACGCTGGACGCAGATGGCTACTGGGTCTTCGATGGCGTGGTGGAGCACCGGAGTGCCTGGTCCGCCGGAGCGGATTCGCGACAGAGTTCCACGAAGATGAATGAGTTTGTGCAGATTGTGATTCGACCGGTTCTGACAGAAGAGATACAGCAGACCGAGACCGGGGAAATTGCCGCGGGTGGCAGTGTGGTGGCGATACCAGTCACCAAAACTGTTGCCCTTCGTCGTGGGACGCAGCAACAGCTGCATGCTCGCGGGCAGCATCCGCTGTTACGGGAACAGTATTCGCTTGTGAGACGAGTACAGGTTGATTTGTGTACACGACGCTGACGCGGGTAGCGTAGCGGACCGCCGATCAGGCAGGAGACGCAGGGATGCGAAGGACGACAGAAATCATGATTCTGCTGTTCACCACGGCACTGATCATGCCAGCATGGGCGGATGAACGCATGCTGGTTCCGCCGAGTGATGAAATAATGGTAATCACGCCTCAGGAGGATACTCTGGACCGTCCTGCTCCGCGGATTCTGGAGCGGGACGACGGCACGCAGGTGGTTGAGATTCCGCCTGTGCTGGTGGTGCACCGGTACTATTACACAGGTGATCGCAGTTTCCAGGGGCCCATGCTGCCTGGTGGGAAATCGGTGATTGTGGTGAATCATCCGCGTTCGGGTGAGCAGGTGATGGTGGAGGCAAATCTGCTCCCCGGTGCACCTCGCATTCACTATTCCCGCAAAGGGATTCGGTACGACTACGGAAGCGTCTGTCTGATGCTGGATTTCGGGCTGCTCCGGGATGTGCCGCCAAAGATGGTGTACCTGCAGGAGCCGTCCCGAGTGACAGCAGTCAGATCGCGTTCAAAGGAAGCACTGGCGACGGTGCGAGAAGCGGGGGCGGCGACAGGTCTTCAGGAAACTGCAGCGGAGCTGAGGCAGCGGAGCAAGGATGCACTGGTTGGCCTTGGGGAACGCGTGTCAGACGTGCAACGGGGCCTGGTCGATCGAGTGAGCGGAATTGTGGATGCGACGCCGCTGGGAAGTCTGTTCAAGCCTTCAGCCGAGCGGCCATTGCCGGCTGAGACGCTCAAGTCCGGCATCGTTGATGAGCTCCAGAACACGCGTGGACTGAATCTGTAATCGCATCGCTGGTTCGTTCGTCGGCCTGGGACTGTTGCAGAAGGAGCGGGTGGACCAGTGGATTGACGGACTCCTGAACTGGCCCTTGCGGAATCGTCGCGGGTGCTCCAATCGTCGCTTAAGGTTCAGGGGCAGATGCGGTCGTCTGCATCCGTTCTTTCCTGGTTACAGATGCGGCAATGCAAATTGTCAGCATTTGTTGTAACTGAACCGGCAACAGATTTCAGGCATGCAGCAGTTCGTGAATCACGTTGCCGTGCACATCGGTCAGGCGATAGTCGCGTCCGGCATGGCGAAATGTGAGTCGCTCGTGATCGATGCCCAGCAGATGCAGAATCGTGGCATGAAAATCCGGGATGGTGACTTTGTTCTGGGTCACGTAGTAACCGAACTCATCGGTTTCTCCCCACGTCATGCCCCCACGAATGCCACCACCGGCCAGCCAGATGCTGAAGGCGTGCGGATGATGATCGCGGCCATCGGTGCCCTGCGCTGCAGGGGTCCGTCCAAACTCTGTGGCAAAGACCACCAGTGTGTCCTGCAGCAGCCCCCGCGTTTTCAGGTCCTGCAGCAGCGCCGCGACAGGCTGATCCACCTTCGCAGCATTGGAGGTGTGGTTGTTCCGCAGATCACCGTGAGCATCCCAGTAGTTGCGGGGATAACTGAAGTTCACCTGCACAAAGCGAACGCCCGCCTCCACCAGCCGTCGGGCCATCAGACATTGTCGCCCGAATTCATCGGTGGGTTCTGTGTCAATACCGTAGGCAGCATGTGTGGCTGAGGATTCTCTGGACAAGTCCATCACCTGCGGGGCTTCAGCCTGCATCCGAAAGGCCATTTCAAACGACTCAATCCGCGCTTCCAGTGCCGAATCAGGCCCGGTTTCCTGCAGGTAACGCTGGTTGCGACGCCGCAGCAGGTCCAGTTGCAGACGCTGCAGAGCAGGGGACTGTCCCGGAGTCAGGCTGGACAGCTTTGCGTTGCGAAAATCAGTGCTCCCGTCACCCAGGCGGGTTCCCTGAAACGTAGCCGGCAGAAATGCGGAACCATAATTCTGCGAACCGCCGTGATACAGCGAGGGACTCAAGCTGATGAATCCCGGCAGATTCTGATTGGCACTGCCAAGACCGTAGAGCGTCCATGCCCCAAGGCAGGGCCGAGCAAAGACACCACTTCCGGTATTGATGTTGAGCAGGGCCGGTCCATGCGAAACCTGATCACCGCCGTTCATGGAACGAATCACGGCAATGTCGTCCATGCATTCACCAATCCGTGGAAACAGATCACTGACCGGAATCCCACTCTCACCGTAATTGCGAAACTTCCATGGCGAGGCCAGCAGATTGCCGGTGGGCGCGAATTCGAATTCCGGCTTGGCGAATGGCAGCGGCTGTCCGTTTTTTTCGACAAGTGCAGGTTTGGGATCGAAGGAATCAACGTGCGAAATGCCACCATGCATAAACAGGAAGATGACACGCCTGGCGTTGGCCGGAAAATGCGGCTGACGCGGCGCCAGCGGGCCGGCAGCGTCGTCAGTCGTGTCTGCCAGCAGGCCGCGCAGCGCCAGCGCGGCAAATCCGCAGGCGGAACGCTGCATCAGCACTCGTCGGGAACCATTCATTGTCATCGCCGGCTACTCAACGTACAGGAATTCATTGCTGCACAGCAACGCCTGACAGAACGCCTGCCAGGCCAGTTGCTCACGTTCCTCCGGTGCGGCGTCAGCCACTGCAGCTGACTCCACGATCTGCGTCAGAAAGGCTGCTGTCTCTGTCTGTTCCACTGCAGTGGCGCGGCGGCCGAACGCAAGCTGATGGACCCGGTCCATCCGTTGCTCAGGCGACTGCGGGG
>JALRDR010000440.1 GCA_023262145.1 Planctomycetaceae bacterium
CTGAAGTCTCCACCCCTGTTCCGAATCTTCCGTCTGAAATAGTAGTGTCTGCCGCAGCTGTCTGAGCCGCTCATCAAATTCGGTAACACTGATACGCTGGTCAGTTACCGCCGGTACATGCCTGCGCAGGGCCACCAGCGCAAGGTAAGTCTGAGCCGCATTGTCCCAGCCGCGGCTTCCAATCTGATCTGTCTCGTCAAGGACGCGGCGGAGCAGAATTGCAGCATCACTGTCACCTGCTTTCGTGGAAGCAGCAGGAACTGTTCCCCCGAAATCAAATTCCGACATGATTTCGCACAGACGGGTCTGCAGCTCAACTGCAATCCGGGCCGCCTGACCCCGCTCCGGATAACTCTGCTGCATCACCGTGCGCAGATCCTGCAGTTGTGTCTGAAGTCCAGCGGATGCTCCCGGTATCAGCTCGGCTGCCAGCGGAGAAAGCGATGTGTTCCAGTCACTCCAGAGCAGACTGCCCGCAGAACCTCGCTGCTGCCGCCACGCCGGTCCTGCCAGAGTGTGATGGCAGGCATAGCAGTCATACTCTGCAAACTCAGGCCACACCCCATGATCAGCTGACGCTCGATATTCGAGCAGCTTCAGGGTCTGTCGTGCCGACTGCAGCTGTCCTGCAACCCAGACTCGCGTTTCAAACCGTGCAGCCTGGGAATCCCGACTCTCGTTCTCCAACCTGCCAGCAATTCGCAGCTGATCCCGTTGCTGATCCCAGTGCACCGGCAATCGCGAGTGAAATGTTGCCAGCTCGAAATCCAGCCGAGGATGACCGGCGGCAATCATGTCATGATTCATGTCTCGTCCGACACCACCGATGTGACATTCACTGCAGACCCGCGCTCGCTCCAGCAGGTTTTCCAGAGAGACAAATCCCGCCGTCTGCAGTTTCTGGCTGGCCGTCAGATCCTTCCACTCCGGCCGGCTGTGTTTCGCCAGCCAGCCCTCTGCAGCACCGTGGCAGGCCTCACACTGCACTCCATCCTCCAGGCGAATGCGGCTCTGCGTTACCGAGAAGGGGGCAGCGGGAGCAGCAGCACTTCCACGATCTTCGGTCAGCAGTTCCGAAAGGTCCGTAGAAAGATCCACGCCGGTGGAGTGACATGCAAGGCAGCGCAGATCACGCTCTGCTGGAAGCACTTCTCCGCTCTGCCCGTGATGCAGCCGTTCCACAATCGACTTCGACAGATCACTCTGCAGAGTTCGCCAGGCGTCACGATGAGCATGATCATTCTGCCACCAGTGCACGTAGGAGGCGAATTGCGCACCGCGAATGATCTGGCCACCTCCATGACATCCGGAGGACGCACAGGACGACAGGCCCTGGTATTTCCAGACTGATGCTGTGGGCGATGCCGATTCGCAGTCCGCCTCTGCAGCCGCCTGCTGAGCAGACAGCGGAGCCGCAGTGACCAGCAGCAGAATTGTCAGGTACGCTAACTTCATCCGTCTACTCGGGTGCTTGAAACAGAACTCAGACACGCAGACATTCCGGCAACCGCCGCAAGCTGTGGATTCCCTTCCCCTGGATTATCGACCTCCCCGAAACTGCTGCGAAAACTCAATTCCCCTGCAGACCGGGATTCCCCGGCATTTGCCCCACACAACTGCCGCAATTCACAGTCAGCCCTTGTCGTCAGCAAAGACAGGTGGATCCGCCGCACTTTGCCGATTCCGTAAACCATGCGGCTTGTGGTAGTCATGACACTCCACACATCGTGCCCGCCCTTTCACAGCCCTCAGTGCTGATGACAACTGCTTCACGTCGGGCTCGTCTGCATGACAGGCCTGACAGACATCGATCCCCGGCATGAGCACATCGCCGGTACGATTCCCCAGCAACGCCGGACCACCTGATTCATCCGCTCCCAGCTGATGACACACTCGACACTCCAGCCCGCTGGTCTGGCCGTGCGGGTGATGAGAAAACCGAGCATGTTGAAACCAGCGATCAGGAATCTCAGCGGCAACCCTCACCAGCTGCCGGCCCTCCGGACCATCACTCGCTGCACTCTCATGGCAATAAAAACACCCCGTTCGCGTATCTGCCGTCAGGAATCGAAACTGCGTTGGTTCCAGACTGAAGTATGGTGCACTGTTCAGACGCTGCTGACTCAGGTCAACTGCTCGACGAATCGCATCCTCATCCGGTGTCCGCAGCAGATCAGGCACATCAATTCCCGAGGTGTCCTCTGCAGCCGAATCCAGAACGATGGCCCTCCGCTGAACCTGCAGGCGGTAGAAATCTGTCAGAAACCCTCGGACAATCGGCATCTCTTCATGAGGCACCACCAGCGGCCGAAACTGCTCCGGATGCGTCTGAAGCATCTCCACTGAAAGATCATCACCACCTGACTCATTGATCAACCCGGAAGATTCGATCCGCAGCACCTCACTTCGCTCACGATTCTCACCAACCCATTCAATCCGCTCGGCATCGAAAACAAGCTGGTGGCACTCCGCACAATGCCGTTCGTAGTTGATGGGCTGCATCAGGCCGCTGTCAGCATCTTCCTCATGACACGCATTGCAGTTCTGGCTCAGTTCCCGCATTTCTCCGTTCGGGCCCATGATCCCATCAACACGCAGATGCAGGTCATGATTGAAACGTACGCCGCCACGCCCCTGCCATGTGCCTGCCTCACCCTCAGACATCAGCCATTCCAACCGCTGCAGGACGCCATGTTCTGTACCAATACCAAGCCGGAGTAATGCGTCCGAATCATCGCCCGCGTCGCTCCTGAGCAGCCGCTGAACCGCAAACTCCGGATGCCCCGAAGTGAAGGAGTTGATGGACTGATGGCAGCTGACACAGAATTCATCTGCAACGTCCAGCAGATCCTGCTGCCCTGAATGCTCACTGTGACACGACCCGCAGAAGTCCCTGGTTGCCGATGTGTATTCCTTCAGCCCCGGAGTACCACGGGCCAGGACTGACTGGTCCTTTGCTGCGTGAGGAACTGCTTCGTGACATCGCAGACAGGTGGAACGCGTCTCCAGACTGTCACTGAAACTGAGCAGTTTGTTCAGCACCGACCACTCCACATGGCACTCACTGCACCGATGTTCAAACCCGCTATGCACAGATGAAACAGGCCCCGCCTGGTAGATTTGCGTATGCCCGGAAGCTGCACTCCATGCCAGCCAGCAAAACGCCAGTGCACTTCCAGCCAGTCCCAGATACCACGCGGTCCGCTTCAGGGGATTGCCACGCAGGTGGAACTGTGTCTGCACACTGCTGTGAAAAGGTTTGAGATTATCGCGATCCAACTGATCACCCACATCGCCCTGCGGCGCTAATATCTGTCGGACCGCAACCCTGCGATTCGACCTGAAAGAAACTACTCAGTTCAATGCCCGCCCCTGCTTCCCGAATCGACTGCCGCTGAGAGATTCGTGGGATAAGCCGTCATGACGTGAATCTGTCCGCTACTGAGAGAAAGGAGGAACCACTCGCAGGGAAACAAAGACATGCACAACAAAGAACACAGCCAGAATCAATGTGAATGGAATATGCAGCAGCAGCCAGCCCTGCAGCAGACCACGAATGCGACACTGCATATCAAACTCACATCGCTCTGAATAAATGCCCCGAATCGCTTCCACTGCCTGTCGTGATTTCGTGGAACGAGAAAGACCGGACATCCGCAGCAACACCTGCTCACCACCAGTTCCCGACCCTTGTGACCAGCGCCGGCTGCCTGTTGCGATCAGGCGAGGGCGAATATGCCGCAGATACAAATCCTGCAGATACGCCCGAACCTCTGCCTCCTCAGACTCCACGACCGCAGCCACACCTCGGGGCATTTTCGCTGCTGGCGCCGTTTTTCGAGCGACTGCCGACATCGGCGAAGCTGCTTCTGCCTGCGCCGACTTCCCACGAATCTGATCCAGCGGTGAAACTGCACCCGATGATTCAGCCGCCGCTGGCGACCCTGCCCGCACAGACTTCCCACGAATCTGATCCAGCGGTGAAACTGCACCAGATGATTCAACCGCCGCTGGCGACCCTGCCTGCGCCGACTTCCCGCGAATCTGATCCAGCGGTGAAACTGCACCCGATGATTTACCGGCCGCTGGCGACGCTGCCTGCGCCGACTTCCCACGAATCTGATCCAGAGGTGAAACTGCACCCGATGATTCAACCGCCGCTGG
>JALRDR010000461.1 GCA_023262145.1 Planctomycetaceae bacterium
TCTCGGCACGTCGAGTTCATCCCCGCTCAGCGCGCGCTGATAGATTCGCAGGTCCCGCAGTTCACCTGCAAATGGACCGTTCACGCCACTTGCCAGTCGCAGTGGAAGCGACAGGTCCAGCTGATAGTCCATGCCGGAGAATTGCTCACTCTCAGCGACCTGCACCCCATCCACGTACAGCCGCAGACGATCCGCCAGACGCACAGCCGCAATATGGTGCCAGCCCGCCGGCATTGTCTGCCCCCACTGCGCCTGCACTCCCGCTGAGTAAGCATGGATATGCCCTGACGGCAACGTGCTGGCAAACAAACGACCGTCATGCTCGGCCATCGTCCACACGCGGCGATAACGCACATCCGGGGTTTGATCGAGCTGTGTCATCCGCCGCCACTCGCTGCCACCCTCATACGTATACACTTCCGCCAGCGGAAGCGTACCCGCAATGAGCCGCCCGTTGTGCACCACCATCCCCATGACTTCCAGCTCTTCACCCAGCCGTCCCGTATCGATCCATTCATTCACACCACCGAAGCGATACACGCGCCCGCTCGGCCACGTCGATACATGCAGCTGGCCACCCAGCTCCGCGAAGGAGTACGTCTGAGTATTCTCGCCGAGCTGCCCGCAGTCTTCCCACGACTCGCCGTCGAACCGGTACACCCGCCCGCCATCATAACTGCCCGCATAAATCCGGCCCCGATGCAACGCCAGCGGCACCACACGCCGCGGCTCGGCGGTCTGAGTCTCAGCGTTTGTTGACATGGGAACTGGCAGAGCCGTCCACCGCTGAGCGCCCTCGTAACGAAAGAACCCCGCAGGCTTGTACAGCGACGATGCGTATAACCGCCCATCGCTCACCACCATGCCACCAACCGCCTCAGTCGACAGCAGCTGCCCGCAGTCCACCCACTCCGTCCCACCGGCGTAGCGAAATACGCGACCACCGAGCGTCAGATTCTCAGACTCCTGCAGGCTTGACCCACCCAGCCGATACTTCCCGGTACCGACATACAACTCGCTGCCATACACTGCCATCGCAGTGACCGCATTCGAACGATCGGGCGAACCGCAGTCGACCCACTTGCTCCCGCCCGCGAAACGATACACATGCCCCGACTCGTCAGGTCCCGCTTCACAGGTTCCCGCAAATAACTGGCCGTTGTGCACCGCCATCGAAAACGCAAACACCGCGTTCCCTGGCCTGCCGCAGTCGATCCACTCTGATTCCTGATTGTTGTCGATCCCGAACTGCAGATGCCGATCGTTGGCCTGGTTTGATGTCACGCCGCTGTTCGTTTTCAGGCCCAGCTGAAACCCACGCCGCAACGCTGGATCGTACTGACTGATCAGATCGCCTGTCGCCAGCTGTGAAGACGCCGGCACATTCACCCACAACGCCAGCGAAAACGGTCGATCACCACTCGTTGCGAGATCCGCGACCGAAACCTGCTCCGGCTGGTCAACGCGCTCTCGCTGCAGCACCAGTCCGCGACTGAGCTCATCCGCCGCAGCGACACCGGCACCCTCTGCGGCAATTGCAAACCCGGCACAGAACAAAAGCAGCAGCAGTCTGCACGCGTCACTTTGCTCATTTTCTGATCTCATCGCTCCGCTCCGCTGCTGTCAGTTTTTACAGAAATTCCCGGACGAGATGCGTCGCACCGCACCGTTCATGCGGCCATACATTGTCGCTGGCTGCCTATACATGCAGCCGGATGCATCCGCTACTCCAGCTTCCCGGCATTAACGGTCTCAGCAAACTTGAACCCTTCCCGCCAGCGTGCTTTGGACAGGACGGCCGAACCAACGTGATCACCCGCAGTCAGCATCGCGGCAGGATCCTTTGCAAGCACTCCGTGACGATCCACAAACACCCGAATCTGGTAATCGCCCGGCGGCAGAAGTGCTGTCGCCGCCTTGCCATCACCGGCTGCATAGGCAGCGTGTGAGTCCCGCTGCTGTTCACCCAGCAGAAACAGCGTTCCATTGACGATGCGACGCGGAGTAATGGTTCCCTGAGTAAACGCCAGCGGCTCCACCGCCCAGCCATTGCCCTCGGCGTTACGACCATGCACGAACAGCTGCACCGGCTGCTCCGCCGACCAGTCCTCCGGGACCTCCATCAGCCGCACGACCAGACCAGTCGGCCGCCAGTTGTCCTGCGGGAGCTGCTCGACTGCCGTATATTCCCCCTGCACAACCTTTGCATAATCCTGAATCCACGCGATGATCGACTTGTATGACTGATCATCAGGGTGCATCTTGAGCCCCCCCATGTGCACCGTGGCATCCCCTTCAGCCGGAATCAGCAGCTTGCCCGCTGCGTCCTTCTCCGGAATCTTCGCGAGCGGTTTTCGGACCAGCAGACTTTGCGTTGCATCTGTCAGATTAAGCATCGGCAGATGGCCCTGCGGAGCAGCCGCACTTCGCTCAATCAGATACTGCAGCGTCTCTTCCGGAGTCTTCCTGAAAATCTGCAGTCGACCGTAAAGCTCCTCGCTTAACTCCTCCCGGAATTTGCTCTGAGTCTTCAACGCAGCCTGATGCAGCGGATTCTCCACATCAATCTCATGCGGCGTGTGACAGGGGAAACATCGCATCCGCTGCGACCACACATTACGCACAAACGAATCAACCACGCGACTCTTGCGGGCATGCCGAATCACCGCATCGGCCGCCGCTGGTCCTGCCAGTTGCTCCGGAGCAAGCCGCGGTAATTCCCGCAACTGCCGATCCGCACAACATGCGGCAACCCACGCCTCAAATGCCGCCAGCTCTGCCTTCCGCATTTCCTCATGAATCAAACGCGATCCGGCATCCGGGTCCCGGTCTCCCATGCGGATGAGTTTCAGGATCCCGGAATCCGCCGGAGCCGCCATGTCAATCAGACCCTGGTCCCGTAATGACACAAACGTCTGCTCACTTGAGGGCAGAATGTAATCCTTCAGATCCACGGAAGACAGATGACACTGCACACAGCTGCTCGGCTGCTCCGAACGGAAGATTGGCAAAATCCTCTGGTTAAAGAGCTCCAGCGGAGTCGAGTTGCCGTCCTCTGCGGCTCCCGAAACGCTGGTCATCGACAGAACCACGATACAGATAACCCGAGTTCCCCACTTCATTGCTCTCTTCCCCGCTCCTGAATCAAGACACAACGACTGCCAGAAAGACGCCCGTCTTCCCCGCAGCGAAGCTCCACACATCCTACTCTGAGCCACACTCCGTTGAAATCGCAGCCGCTCCCGGAATTTGTGCAAAAGCCCGCACCGAAACATCAACTGCACGAATGCCCGGCTGCACACCACCAACATTGCACTGCACCGTCACGGACTGCATAATCATGCGGCGTGAAGGTCTGATCATCACCAGCAAACCGGCCGAACAGCCAATGTCACTGCGGAACCCGGATCATGCTGCTGCAAACGCTCAATCCCGCGAACTCGCAATCAGGCCCTGATTCCGATCCTGGCAGTCCCGGCTGCCCTTGCGGCTCGCTGCGACCACAGTTTCTTGCTTTCCTGATCAGCGTCACCGCACTGCCGACCTTCACCCACGCGGCCGATCCGCCGACCTACAACAGGGATATTCGTCCGATCCTGGCCGAACATTGCTTTCCCTGCCACGGCTCCGACAATCGTTCCCGCCAGGCAGATCTCAGGCTCGATCTTCCATCCGCTGTTCAGCAGCCAGCAGCCTCCGGCTTGCCGACGATTGTGCCCGGCCAGCCCGCGCTGAGCGAACTGATTCGTCGACTTACGACCCCTGATCCCGCATTACGCATGCCTCCCGCGGAAACTCAGCGAACGCTTACAGCGTCGCAGATCGAGATGCTCCGCAAGTGGGTGGCAGAAGGAGCTGCATACGAAGCCCACTGGGCGCTGATTCCGCCGCGCCGGCCGGACTCCCCCGACAGCAATGCCCAATCACCGATTGATTTCTTCGTAACGGAGCGGCTGCATGCAGCCGGATTCACCCAATCACCACCCGCCGATCCGCGTACTCTCATTCGCCGTGTTACGCTCGACCTGACCGGGCTGCCCCCGAGCCGCGAACAACTCGACAGCGTCGGATCCGACCCCGACCCGTCCACCTGCACGAGCTACGTCGACCAGCTGCTCGCATCACCCCACTTCGGCGAACACTGGGCCCGCTGGTGGCTGGACCTGGCTCATTACGGTGACAGCGACGGCTACCTGCAGGATTTTCTGCGCCCGGTTGCATGGCGTTATCGGCAATGGGTCATCGATTCACTCAACAACGACAAGCCCTTCGACCAGTTCATCGTCGAACAGATCGCCGGTGATCTGCTTCCCAACGCGTCAGTTGACCAGCAGATGGGTACCGGGTTCCTGCGGAACACGCTGAGCAATCGGGAAGGCGGTGCTGATCTGGAGGAGTTTCGCGTCAGACAGGTACTGGATCGTACCAGCACCGTTGGGACCACATTCCTTGCACTCACCATCGGCTGTGCTCAATGTCACGACCACAAGTATGATCCCATCTCCCAGCGGGAATTCTATCAGCTCTATGCCTTCTTCAACTCTGCCGACGAAGCGAATATCAATGCCCCGCTGCCCGCAGAGCTGACTGCCTGGCAGCAGGCACTGCCGGTCTACAACCAACGCCGCGCTGAACTCATCGCTCCACTCGCATCCCGCCTGAATGAACTCCAGCAGCAGTGGGAACAGAAAATCCTGTACACCGAGGCGAATCCCGGAATCGATTTCAGCTGGGACCGCACGCTCGAACTGCTCGGCCTGCAGTGGGGCCAGAATCTCGGAGAAGGACAGCTTGAAGGCCTGGCGATCATCAAAACCCCCTGGCCAGCCCGAACGATCAGCCAGCAGCAACGACTGCAGGACTACTTCCTGCGTTCCGCACGCAACGAGTTTGCACCCGCGCTGCAGGAACTGAATGTCAACCAGCTCATCACAGCACTGGATCAACTCGCAAAGGATCTGCCGCCGGTCACTCGCGCCCCGGCTATGATGCAGTCGCCTGCCAACAGACCGAACCGCATCTTTATTCGCGGTGAATACCTGCAGCCAGGAGACGCGGTGCAGCCTGATACCCCGGGTCTGCTTCCTCCCCTGAATCCTACGGTTCCACCCACACGTCTTGAGCTGGCCCGCTGGCTGGTCTCGCCAGAACATCCCCTCACCGCCC
>JALRDR010000472.1 GCA_023262145.1 Planctomycetaceae bacterium
AATTGTTCCGTCCTCACTGTGGACAATTGCCAGATGTACAAATCGCTGCGTCGCTTCCGTTTCTTCCGGACCCGCGAAACTGGATGTGCGAACAAATCCGTTGCTGCCGGCCATCCATTGGCGAGGTTCACGCTCTCCAAAGACAATCGCGTCAAACAGAACGCCGTCTGCAGTCTGCAGACTGATGACCCCCCCACCACGCTGTTCGAGATTGTCCAGGCGTACCCATGCTTCCAGTGTCAGGCTGCGAACTGTTTCCGGCAGGGGAGCGGACTGTGCCCAGGAATTCTGCCCGTCGAGGACGAGGGCCCCGTCGACAATCCGAGCGTTGCCATGGAGTTTCAGATGCATTCTACCGACGTCGTCCTGCAGATCGTCAGTGAACTCCCATGCTGCAAACGGTTTGGGTGGTGGTGGGCCATCCTGAGCTCCAGCAAGACGTTCCTCCAGTAAACGTCGACGAACGGGAGCAAGAAGTTCTTCCCTGGCCTGAGTTGAGTCGGCAAATGTCCTGAGTGCTGTCTGCAGCAGTTGCTGCTGTTCCGGATCAAGTTGCCTGCTGACATCACGTGTACCGTGGCGAACTCCCGCAAAGGCTGCCGCCAGCTGGTAATACTCGCGCTGTGAGATCGGATCAAACTTGTGGTCATGGCAACGGCTGCAGTTGACTGTCAGGCCGAGAAAAGTCTGGCCGACGACGGCCAGCAGGTCTTCCATTTCATCCTGTGCCATTGTCATCCGCATTTTTTCGCTGGACGGCAGTGTTGTGTTGTGTGGTCCGGCAACGAGGAATGCCGCAGCGGCCGCAGCGTCGGCATCGTCGGGGTGCAGTACATCACCGGCAAGCTGAAGCTTTGCAAATTGATCGTAGGGGAGATCGTTGTTGAACGCCTGAATGAGCCAGTTGCGGTATGGCCACGCCTCGTCTCGAGGCTGATCATATTCAAAACCATTACTTTCGCCGAATCGAACCACATCCAGCCAGTGTCGTGCCCAGCGTTCACCGTAGTGAGGCGACTGCAGGACACGATCCACAAGGTGCTGCCAGGCTGCTGCCGAGTCGTCTTCCAGAAACTGAGTTACTTCGGCGGGCGTGGGCGGTAATCCGAGCAGATCGAAATACAGTCTGCGGATCAGCACGCGTCGATCGGCCTGCGGCGAGCGGCTGAGTCCACGGTCCCGGAGCGGGCCGTCGAGAAAAGCGTCGATCGGGTGCTGTCCAGCAGCAGCATCCGGAAGAGGGACGTCGCGGATCTGCTGGAGTGACCACCAGTCCAGACCGGCGCGTGAGTCGGAACTGTAACGAAACGGATCGACAGGTTCAGCACCGCGAATTCCACCGGCTTCGACCCACGATTTCAGCAGCTGCTTTTCAGTGTCCGAGAGTGGCTCTTCGGGAGGCATTTCATCGCTCAGGATTCGCTGCAGCAACAGGCTCTGTTCGGGGTGCTGAGCATTGATGGGCGGTTCGCCGGATTCACCGCGGCCGGCGGCAATTCGCAGGTCCAGTCCGCCCTCAGGTTCCACTTCTCCGTGGCAGGTCAGGCAGCGAGCCGCGAGCAGCGGGGCAATCTGCTGCTCGAATTTCTGAACGGTCCATTCCTCAGAAGCAGACAAGGATGGCGAAGCGACTTCGGAAAAGATCGCAAGGCACAGCACAAGCCACTGCAGCACAGGAGTTGTTCGCGGTCTGCTGGCAGGGTCTGGCGACACCGAATTCATAACTGCGTCCTGAAGGATGATCTGGCATAGCCGTACAGGAGTTCCAATACAAACGTCACGAAAGAACAACGACGCTGCATTGCAAAATGTGCTCAGCGAACCCCTATCTGAAGAGAAATACTGCCGCAGCTCTGGAAGCAGACTGCTGCAGCCGCGCTGTTCACACTCCCCCAGTCTAGCGTGCGGGAAGTACGACTCCAACTACACGGACATTCTGATTCAAACGGGCTCACGCGTATAGCGGCCGGCGTCGCTGGCAATGAACCAGTCAACGAAGTGAGCGGTTCCGGTTGAGATTGGAGTAACCGGGCTGAATCCAACATCGGCCTGCAGAGCCGAAATGTCGGCATAAGTGGCTTCGACATCACCGGGCTGCATGGGCTGCAGATCCATCACAGCCTTTATTCCAAGTTTCTGTTCCAGGCAGGAGATCAGTTCCAGCAGTGGCACGGGCTGGTTATTCCCAATGTTGTAAATCCGCCAGGGGGCGGATGAAAGTGGTGCTTCGGTTTCCGCGGCTGATTGCTCACCGGCTGTCGGAATGCGGTCGCTGGTCCGAACAACGCCTTCGACAATATCGTCGATGTAGGTGAAGTCGCGACGCATGTGTCCATGGTTAAAAACGCGGATCGGCTTGCCTTCGAGGATTGCCTGCGTGAACAGCCAGAGCGCCATATCAGGTCGCCCCCACGGACCATAGACAGTGAAGAATCGCAGTCCGGTGGTTGGCAGTCCGAAGAGATGACTGTAGGAGTGAGCCAGCAGTTCATTTGCCTTTTTGGTTGCTGCATAAAGGCTGACTGGATGGTCTACGCGATCTGATTCATGAAAAGGCAGTTTGCGGTTGGCTCCGTAGACGGAGCTGGATGAGGCGTAGGTCAGGTGAGCAATATTGTGGTGTCTGCAGCATTCCAGAATATTGATGAATCCGGTGAGGTTGGAATCGGAGTAAGCTTCCGGATTCTGCAGGGAATAGCGGACGCCAGCCTGAGCAGCGAGGTGGATCACTCGATCAAAACTGTGAGCGGCAAACAGCTCGCGCATCGCCCCGCGGTCTTCAAGCGAAGTCTTCCGGAACTGGAATCCCGGATGGCCCTGCAGAGTCGCCAGCCGATCGTTCTTGAGCGCAGGGCTGTAGTAATCATTCAGGTTGTCGATTCCGACAACTTCGTCGCCGCGTTGGAGCAATCGCCTGGCGGTATGCATGCCAATGAAGCCGGCGGCTCCGGTTACGAGTATTCTGGGCATCTGAAATTCTGTCCTGGCGATTCTGGCCGCATTACGTCAACTCAACAGGCGGGGCGGGTGACCTGTGTGATGAGGTTCTGAGAGATGATATCGGTGATTGCCGCAGGCAGGAATGCTGAAACTGATCGGATCGGAGAGTCAGCAGACGCGGTCGCGTGAGCCGCGATTACGTCAGATTCTCTGCCGCGCAGCACACCTCAATATGATTGCGTTCTGATTCAACCGGCTCCGGAAAGTCAGCACGAAAATGTACACCGCGGCTTTCGCGTCTCTCGAGAGCCGCAGCAGAGATTGCTCGGGCGGCCAGCAGCATGTTCTGGAGTTCCCATCCCGCGGGGGTGTTCAGGGTGCGGCGACAGACATAGCTGGCCCAGAAATCGAGCTGGCTGCAGGCTGATTCGAGTCCTGCGGCAGTGCGGACAATGCTGACATCTCTTCCCATCAGACTTCGCAGTGAACTGCGAAGGTCAGCAACATCCAGTGATTCATGGTCGGCGTGCTTGTCTGCAACGCCCGGTACGGATCTGATGATCTGTCGGGTATCTGTCTGTTCAGTAACCGCCGCCGCCGCATTCAGTCCACAGCGAAGACCAAAGACAACCCCCTCAAGAAGACTGTTACTGGCCAGTCGATTTGCTCCATGAAGTCCGCTGGAGGTAACTTCGCCGGCGGCCCAGAGTCCGGGAATTGAAGTTCTGCCGGAGCTGTCCACTGCGGTTCCACCAATCATATAGTGTGCACCGGGGCGAACGGGGACGCGGTCGGTGGCAAGATTGAGTCCAAAGTCAGCGCAGACGCGGGTGATATGCGGGAACCGGGCTGCAACTCGGTCACGTCCAAGGGGTGCGAGGTCCAGGTAGACGCAGGGGTGCGCAGTTCTGGCCATCTGCTCCGTAATCGCCTGACTGACGATATCTCTGGGAGCAAGTTCTCCGTCAGGACTGTAATCGAACATGAAGCGATGGCCATTGCAGTCCCGCAGATGAGCACCTTCTCCGCGAACGGCTTCAGTAATCAGGTGCCGACTGCTGCCGGCGATGTACAGGACCGTGGGATGGAACTGCATGAATTCCATGTCGCGGAGAACACAGCCGGCACGCAGCGCTGCCGCATGTCCGTCGGCAGTGGCAATGCTGGGGTTGGTCGTTTCGCGGTACAGCGCACCAGCTCCGCCGGTCGCAAGAATTGTCTGACTGGCCTGAATCAGGACCAACCCCCGATCAGGATTCCATGTCAGAGCACCGCGACAAGTCCCGTCAATCGTCACCAGATCCAGAATGAAGGTCTGCTGAAAGACTTCGATACTCGGGCGAGACATCAGCTCTGTAGTCATGGCCCGCATCAGTTCGCGACCAGTTGCATCACCAAGGGCGTGAGCGATTCGCGGGTGACTGTGGCCGCCCTCGAGCGTCAGTGCAAGCTCACCCTCAATCCGGTCAAACTCCGTACCGAATCCGATCAGTTCGCGAATTCTCTGAGGCGCTTCGGTAACGACAAGGTCCACGACGTCGGTATGGCAAAGGCCTTTGCCGGCGCTGATTGTGTCTGCGACGTGATGAGCAAACTCATCCATCGGGTCGAGGACGCCGGCGATTCCGCCCTGAGCCCACGCACTGCTGGAGATCTGTACGGAGTCCTTGGTGATCAGCTGCACCGAGAGATCGCCTGGTACTGCAATGGCTGCTCTGATCCCTGCGATTCCACCGCCGATGACAAGAACATCCGTAAACAGATGCGGTATGCGACGCAGGTCGGTCGGGTGCAGCCAGCGACCAAAGGTGGGGATTGAAATCCTGCGATCGTTCATGGTTCTGCGGGCTGCAGGACGATTGCGTCCGGTTTGAGTAAGGAGGTTGTCCGGTCTGCGACAGGCCAGGGTGTTTACAGATGTGGACTGAGGGGCAGCAGCACATCGGTACAGCGTTCGGCTGCAAGCCTTGCGACGGCAAATGCCGGGGCACAGATACTGACGTCACTGCGAAACATTTCAGACAACAGCATGATATCGCAGCGGCGTTTCGTCGCAATGTGCTGTAACGCCCGCTGCATCAGCCAGCTGCCGCTGCCGCTGATCAGAACCGGCAGTGGCTCCTGCGATTCCGGCAGGGAGCCCATCACTCGGCTGATGGCCGTCGCGATTGTCTGCAACTGCGAATCGCGAATCTGCCGGGCAGCAGAAAGAATCTGAGCAGTATTGATTTCGGCAGGATCGCTGCAGAACTGACGAGCCAGTCGGTGCAGCGCTGCCTGTCGTGTGCGAGGACGACCGTCTGCCGTTTCATGGTCATTCTCGTCCTCAACGATGTCTCCGTTGAGCAGATGGATGTCGGTGGCCGTCGCAAACAGTTCTCCGGCCACAGGAATGGACTGCGGCGGATCCTGTTCAGTGACGGAGAGCTGTACGCTGGTCGCCAGTGCACAGACCGGTGTACGCCTTGCACCAGTATAAACAAGTTCGGATGCGGCGAGTCGCTGCAGGTCCGTCCGCCCCTCAGATGCGGGGCAGCCATCCAGAAGGGGAATCAGATCTGTGGTGGTGGATCCACAGTCTGCCAGCAATGCTGGTCCGTGAGGTACTGCACGGCCTGCCCACGTCGCAAGTGCATGCCAGTTTGCTGCAGCCACCAGTTCTGTCAGGTCGTAGGCTTCTTCCGGGGAAACGAATTCTCCGGATGTGAGCCATACCTGAATCGGCAGGGCGGGGAATACCTGCTGCACCGAGTGCATGATCTGACGAACACCGTCTTCTCGATCCCTGAAACAGTCGGCGAGTTCTCCCGTCATGGTCAGAGCAACCAGCCGAGGGCTGCCGCTGAAGGTCCGGAGCAGCGATGAGAGTCTTTGGGGAAGCTGGTCGGGGTTCTGCCACAGGGCAAATGACTGCTGGACACATTCACCATCGGCGGTTGCCGCCTTGATGTTTGCGCCGCCGATATCAAGCCCAAGAATCTCCACCGTCATCTGCCAGGTTCCATCTGTCCCGTTTCCGTTCCATGCCCTGTCGCAGTGTCCTTGTCGTGATCCGCAAACGCAACCCGCTGCCGCCGTCATTTCAGAATTCCGAATCGCTGCGTCATTTCAGGCAGAAGGTCGGCAGACCGGATCCGAATCTCGGAGCGGCAGAATCCGCCGGTAATCAGGCAGAAACTGCAGCGGTAATGTGACAACGGGGAACCTGAGATATTCGTCTTTTTGGCTCAGAACGATTATTCCGACTCGGACGAATCAACCGGGGTACGCGGGTCGATAGTTACGACACAGCACGGATTTCATCTGTTTGCTCCGGGCTGGCGCATGCACTCCTGCCGGAATGTTGCAGGAAGATCTGCCTTCCCTGCCAGATGTCGGTCGGAATATTCCTGATGATTGAGTGAAGTGATGCACTACTCTCGGTTCCTGATCCTGACGCTCGTCCTGCAGATCTGCACGGCTGCCGCTGTACCTGCAGCGGAAAAGCAGGTCGAATGGTCGACGGACATCGAAGGCTCACTGCGACGGGCGGCTTCTTCCGGAAAACCTGCACTCCTGCATTTCACGGCATCGTGGTGCAGCTATTGCCGCAGGATGGAGCAGAACACGTACTCGGATTCCCGCGTCATTGCGCGAATCAACAGTCAGTTCGTCCCGGTGAAAGTTGATGCCGATCGCAATCGCAGTCTGCTGAAGGAACTCGGGGTGCAGGGGCTCCCGGCTATCCTTGTTGTCTCTCCGGAATTGCGTCCCCTGAAACGTATCAAGGGCTTTCAGACTTCCGATGCACTGCTCGGACAACTGCCGACAGTGCCAGGGGCACGGACAGTCGCTGCGTCCAGCCAGCTGCCGGCTGCGTCGGCTGCCGTCCGCACGGCCCCGGAAAACCCCGCGACTCAGTCGGCTCCACTGCCATGGCCACGGCGCGGTGTGGCTGCTGTCAACGCCTCCAGTTCAGAATCGCTGCCAAACAGCAGTGTTGCTGATTACGGTGCTATGCCCGAATCTGCTCCAGCGGCGGCGGCACAAGCTGATGATGCACCTGCTGCAGCCGCAACCACGGCGAATACGGCTGCTGACGGGAATCCACAGCCTGCCGAACGCAAGCGATTATTTGGAGACCTGTTTGCTCGAGTCGCTGCCCGAAAACAGTCAGAGCAGGGCGGGCAGGGCGGACCAGGGGAACAGAGTGGCGAGGGTGAGACTGCCGATTCGCCTGCCTCCGGAACGGTCGCCTTTCGTGGTGCATCGCTTGTCACCGCATTAGAACAACGCGCTGTCGTCCGCGGTTCTCCTCACTACCAGATGCGCTGGCGAGGAAATGTTCTGTGGTTTGAATCGGAAACGCAGTTACAGAAGTTTGCTGCCAATCCGGATCAGTTCTGGCCCATGCTGAACGGCATCTGTCCGATGACGCTGCTGCGAAGCGGTGAAAAAGTGCAGGGAGAACTGGAGTATGCGGCGCTGTTTCGTGGTCGGGTGTGGGTGTTCAGCTCAGAAGCTGATATGCGGGAATTTCTGAGAGATCCGGCAGCTGTGGCGGCAGCGGTGCAATAGACGCTATCTGCGCGAACATCCCCCATTTCATCGCCTCAGAGGCTTGCGGACGGCTGTACTTCCGCGCATGATGTTACCCTTCCTCCAGGGTAGTGTTACTTATCACCACATATCTGCGTGATTCGCTGCTGAAGGTTCCGGCCGATGAAAACCGTACTGCTCATGCGACATGCCGAGGCTGCAGATGCTGTCAATGGCATGCGCGACTTTGAGCGTCCGCTTACCGCAGCGGGCTGCACGATGGCAGCGGGTACCGCTGCGGTGCTGCAGCAGTCGCAGCTGAAGCCGGGGCTGACCATCTGCTCCTCGGCCTGCAGGACTACTCAGACAGCTCAGATTCTGCAACAGCAGCTGGCTCCGGAGGCTCAGTTAATGGCCTGCGAAGAACTCTACAACGCTGGTGCAGAGCGTTATTCGCGGCACATTTCAGCGCACAGGGATGACAGCTGTTCAACGCTTCTTTTTGTCGGGCACAATCCCGGTCTGGCGATGCTCCTGTGCTACTGGGCGCGACGAATTATCAGTGTACCGCCCTGCACCATGGGGGTGTTTGACTTTGCAACGGATGAGTGGTCGCAGATTGCTCATGTCGAGCGCAGTCTCAGATTTCTGATTCGAAATGGCAGCAGGGAATCTGCTGCCTGAACACTGACCGGCAGGTGTGTTCCGAAGGAGTCGGTACCGCAGCCCGAGAATTTCTGCGGAGGCCGCAGTGTCTGAGTGGAACGATGGCGGATGTACCAGGCAGCTGAACAGTGCGATTGCATTATCCCGAATTGGCGGTGTGGGACCGCGGCAGGCCACAAGTCTGATTGACTACGCCGGCTCGCCTGAGGGAGTATTTCAGCTTCCCCGGGAGCAGCTTCTGGCGATTCCCGGGATCGGCGGTCGAACGGCGGACGCAATTCGGAAAGCGAATCCTGAGCATCTGGCTGCAGTCGTCAAAGAGGAATGCGGTCGCCTGCGGATTCGCATCATTCCACAGGGCCATGAGCAGTATCCGCAGCGGCTTCGGGAAATCTGTGACCCGCCGGCCGTGCTGTATCAGCGCGGACTCCTGCTTCCGACGGACAGGCTGGCTGTAGCGATCGTGGGGTCGAGACGCTGTACCGCCTACGGTCAACGGCACGCAGAGCGTCTTGCAGGGCAGCTTGCCAGAGCCGGTCTGACGGTCATATCCGGTCTTGCTCGGGGCATAGATCAGTCGGCTCACCGCGGTGCGCTGGCTGCAGGTGGGCGAACGCTTGCGGTGCTGCCGGCAGGAGTGGGCAGGATCTATCCACCGGAACACACTCAGCTGGCTCAGGAGATATCCGAGCAGGGTGCGCTGATCAGCGAATATCCGCCCGGGCAACGGCTGGTGCCAGGACTGTTTCCGCAGCGGAACCGCATCATCAGCGGTCTGAGTATCGGAGTGATTCTGATCGAGGCCGGTCGTCGCTCGGGGGCTCTGCATACAGCTCGCCATGCGCTTGAGCAGGGACGCGAAGTGATGGCACTTCCGGGGTCTGTCGACAGTCTGGCGAGTGCCGGTTGTCACGACCTGATTCGCGATGGCGTAACCCTGGTAAGGAACGTCGACGACATTCTGGAATCACTGGGACCGCTCCCGGCACCGGTTGCCACCACTGCCGGGACCACGGTGAGCAGTCCGCGGGAGCTGGTATTGAATGCACTGGAGAGTCGCGTGCTGAACGTTGTGGGATTTGAGCCGTCTGCCGTTGACCGTGTACTGGCCAGCTGCCCGGAAGAAGCTTCGCAGGTACTTGCCACGCTGACGGTACTGGAGATGCGGCGTCTGATTCGTCGGCTGCCAGGCAATCAGCTGGTTCGCTGCAGCTGAGTAAACCGGGCAGCATGTGGCGGCAGATTCAGAGGTCAGCCAAGAATTGGCAGGATTGGTGAACAACCATGCTGCATTTCGCGAGTGACGATGGAGCCCATCAGGGTCGTGCTGGTGCAGTCGTGTACTTCGATTTCGGCAAACGAACCGACCAGTCTTGGATTGCCATCAAAGACAACAATTCGATCACAGGTGGTGCGTCCTGTCAGTTGTGTTGCCAGCGGATCCCCGGGTTGCTGTTCAGCAGCGGTGTCTTCCGTTGATGGCAGCGAAGTATCAGTGTTGCCGAGACTGACAAGCTCCATGCCTGCCGCGTCTGCCGGCAAACCGGTTCGTTTGGCGCGTCGGGCGGCTGACTTGCTGAGTCCTTCGACCATGACATTGACGCGACTTCCGATGAATTCTGCGTTGTCTTCTTCAGAGATGCTGTTCTGCAGATCGAGCATGTCATTATTGCGTCGGCGTTTCACTTCATCCGGGATGTCATCGGGGTAGAGTTTATCGGCGGTTGTTCCTGTACGGGCGCTGTACTTGAAGATGAAGCTGTTCTTGAAGCGACACTCCCTGATCAGATCCATACTCTTCTGCCACGATTCTTCAGTTTCACCACAGAAGCCCACGATGAAGTCGCTGGAAACGGAGCAGCCGGGGATGGTTTCCCGTATGCGCTGCATCATCTCACGATAGTCGCCGACGGTGTAGCCACGTTTCATTCGTCGCAGGACCTCGTCGCAGCCGGACTGAGCGGGAACATGCAGGTACTTCATGACCCTGGGCAGATCTCTGACGGCCTGCAGCAGGTCGTCACTCATATCCTTCGGAAAGCTGGTGATGAAGCGAATGCGATCAATGCCCTGAATGTCATGCAGACTGAGAAGCAGGTCTGAAAGTCGTGTTTCACGATCTCCATCGCGATACCGGTAGCTGTTGACTGTCTGGCCCAGCAGAGTGATTTCGCGAACGCCCTGGTCGGCCAGTACGCGTGCTTCCTGCAGGATATGTGCCGGGGATCGACTTTGCTCCGGGCCACGCGTGGCCGGGACCACACAGTAGGTACAGAACTTGTCACATCCGATCATGATCCGGATGAAGGCCTGGAACGGTGTCGGCCGCATTTCCGGATCGCGAAGCGGATCATAGCTCTGAAAGCTGTCAGAGACTTCATTGCGAGAGCCATCGCGACGCCCAAGGCTGACGGCTTTGACCTGTGTTCGTTCCTCGGCGGCCCGTGCTCGGATACGTGAAATCCCTGTTCAGCTGACCATGTTCTGGTCCCAGCGCGAATGCCGCGGCTTGCGTATGACACTCCATGCACTGCGATCCACTGGGGTATATCCATTCCTGGGCACCGACCGCCTTGACTTTGCC